>CAMHCZ010000107.1 GCA_946183755.1 uncultured bacterium
CAACACCACCTTTAATATCCACATTTGGAAAAACATCAGTACTATTAGGTTTGTACCATACAACTTTAAAATGCTCATCATTCAAAACTTTGTTGTTGAACTCTTGTGGTGTTTTCCCTGCGTTGAACAAATATCTTGCTGGTGTAATAAACGTAACTCTATTACCTAATTTGAACGCCACATCCATAAACAAATGATAAACAGGATTATCGCTTGTATTTATTTTGGTTTCTTGATACGGCGGATTGCCTACTATAGCGTCGAATTTCATATTGTTTTTGATTTGTGGGAAGATGTTTCCGCCAAGCAGTCGGCGGATAAATTCTTGTTGTTTGTTGGTTATTTGGTTCAGAAGGTCGTCATAGACGTGGGTGTTGACCTTCATCGTGGTGTCGAAGCCGCAGAGCGTGCGTTGCGTGATGCTGCGAGCCATTTCGGTTTTGCAGATGACGAATATGTTTTCGCGTAGCACGTTGCGCCACACTTGTTTTTCTTCTTCGTCGGTTATTTTCTTGAACAGATTACGTTTGGCATCTTGCGCCACACGTAGGCGGTGACGGAATACACTGTATGCCATATAAAGCGGATAAAGACCTGATTTTGAATTGATTTCGAGGATGCGCACATTGGCATTTTCAAACAGACGTTGCGATACTAATCCTCGGTCGATGAAATGCGGATCTGTAGAGACGCGCCATGGCACGTCTGTACCGCGCGCCGCGTCCGTGTCATTGGCCAAATCATAGAAACACCAGCCGCCAACGGTGTCGCCGAGGTGCATGTTCACCACGCGCCATGGCGTGAGGACGGTCTCCTTGTCGGGGTTGCGGAAGGCGCTGAATATCTCGGCGATGCGCTGGATGCGTTGCAATATGGGCATACGGTCGGCTGCGCGTGCCAATTGGCGTATCTGGTGGCCGGCGGCGGAGAAGATGTCCTCGTCGTAGTATTGCTTGAATTCGGCGAATTTATCTTTGCTGACACCCATCGGCATGAATTCCGTCCACGATTGGTCGTCCACAAGCTCCACAAAGCGGTCGAGCGTTATCTGCTCCTCCTCGTTGTCGAGTTTGGCGCCGTAGAGCAGCAATGGCATACGTATGCTGATGCCGCGCAGGATTGAGACCGCCGCATCGCGCTGCCTCCGTCGGGCTTGCAGGCGTGCCAATTCTTCGAGTTGTTCGGGCGTGAGTTCCTTGCCCTTCTTTTTGGCTTCGCGCTTCACTTTTTCCATGTCCTCCTTGTCGAAGCCTTGTTCGTTTATTTTTATGTCTTTGCCCTGCTTGTTGGCTTTTGTCTGGCCGATGATTTCTCGCAAGTCGGCAAAACTGCTCAGTTCCACATTGCTCAGGTCGTAGAGTTTTTTGCTGTAAAGATGTCCGTCCTCAAAGCCTGTGCTGACCACCTTGTCCACATAGACGCGCTTGAGCTGCTGCATCATCTGATCGACGTTGTACGGGTTCATCTCGGTGCCGTCGCACGAAATGATAGGGCAGAAATTGAGGAATTCGCCGAGTATCTGACGGTCTTCCTTGTCGCCATCGCCGGCCTTGGCGGAGATTTTTGCTGCTGCGGCGGCCATCTTCAGTGTGCGGTCGGGTGCGAAGTCGAACACGTAGCAGTCGGTTTTCATCTTGCCGCCGATGTTTCCCGGGCTCTGCACGCGGAAGATGGTCTGCATGTAGGATGCAGGCGAGGTGCTTTTGCTGCCGGCGAGATAGAGCACCGCCGTCCATTCGCGCACGGTTACGCCTGTGGTCAGTTTGCCGCACGACAGTGTAATGGTGTAGGTGTCTTCGGGCTTCTGGCCGATGGCGTTGCGCACCTCATCGAGTGGGTCGCCGGTGGTTTCGTCGTCCTCCGCGCCGCAGACGTTCACTATCTTGTATGTGCCGAAAACCGCATGGGCGCGAAGCATATCGGCAAGCGCCTTTCCCTCCTTCACGCCCGGCACAATCCAGAATGTATGATGGAAAAACTCGCGATATTCCGTGCTGCTGAACGGATAGAGCGTCTCGCTCTTGTCCGACGAGATAATATCGAGGAAGTTGGCAATATCCTTTTTATGTACGAAGTTTCCGTCGTCGTCGGTGCGGAAAAATTCGGCGAAGTTGAACGCCTTGTCCTCGTAGTCCTGATATTTTGCGGCGAGTTCTCCGAGATTGAACGTCAGCAGGTTGAGTTTGGGTAATTCCTCGTATGGGTTATGGTCGCCCGGATGCGAGAGTGCCCACTCCTGTTTGGCTTGTTGCTCCATCACATAGTCCCATGTGAAGGTGTTCTCCTCGTTGAATTCATTGGTTTCGAGCAGGTTGAACGGAGTGCCGCTCAGGTTGATGACCTTTGTGTCTTCTTTCACCAATTCTTCGAACACACGCTTGCCGAGTTCAGTTTGTGTGCCCTCGTGCGCCTCGTCGATGATGAGCAGATCCCAGTCGGTGTCGAATATCTCTTCGTTTTTGTCGAAGTTGCCGCCCACGCGTCGCGAGCCACGCAAATCTTGCATCGAGGCAAAGTAAACGTAGTTCTTGCCCGACCTTTCGAGTTTGCTGAAGTTGCTTTCGCCTTTATTTTTCGAGCCGTAAATCCACGTAGTGTTGTCCTCGTAAAAGATTTTGCCGAAGTCGTCGAACCAGCCGTCGTCCACCACAGGGCGGTGCGTCACAATGATGGCGCGATGAAACTTCATCTGCTTAACCACCTCGAGCGACGATAGTGTCTTGCCCATACGCATCTTGGCGTTCCAGAGAATCTTGTTTCCCTTCTTGAATACCTTTTTCGTCTGCTCGATGGCGCGCAGCTGTTCGGGGCGGAAAGTGACGGGCGATTTGCCTTGGCTCTTCTGGCTCGCATCGAGACAGTTCTGTCCGTTTTTCACGGCGGCAATAGCATTCTTTGCGGTTTCGAGGTCACAGACAAACCATTCGTTAGCCTTGCCGTCTATCTCGAACGATTTTTTCTTGATGCCAGAGCGCAGCAGCACATCGTGCACCTGCTTGTCGTTGAAGCTCTTCACCTGTCCGCCTTTGGGGTAGAGTGTCATTTCGGTGTGTAGCAGTTCATAGCGGATGCCGGCCGTCTGTGTATAGCTGTTGATGCGTTTCTTTGCCGCATCATTTAGTTCCTTGCAGTTCGCATTGAAAAAGCCGTCGGGCGCGGTGGCTTCGCCAATCTTCACGCAGCCAAGATGTTGAGGGTCGTTGATGCGGAAGATGTATATCAAGCGATTTTTGAATGTTGATACGTATTCCATAAATTAAGACTTATTGGGTTCGACGAAAGGTTTGTTGCTTTGGAAAACAGTTATTTGCCGTGTTTTGTCACTTGCGCTCCAATCGCGCACAATGCACTGCACGTCCTTGCTCTCTTGCTGTACGGCGGCAAAGAGGTCGCCTTGTGTGTATTGGGCTTCTTTGAGATATGGCACACAGCCGGTTAGACCGTCCATCTGCCACAGATTCCACGAGATGATGTAGGCAATGCCGGGTATGCTTTGCTGTGGCACATCGCGACCGAATTTCTGTTGATAGAAATCGATGAATGTTATGAATGCCGTTTCGCGGGCTATGAGCAAGCTGTCGCCTTGATATTCATAGCCGTAGGTGCTGCGTAGTGCGATTTTTGCCCATTCGAGCCAGTCGCCCGAAGTCGTTGTATTCTCGCTCACGACGCGCAGTTTGCGGTCGAGCAGTCCGATGCGGTCTTCGACGGGAATCTGTTGGCCTGACACAGCATCGTAGCGGCTGCATAGGTATGGCGCTTCGCCGCAGGTCAGTTCCATACGTGGTGCGCGCACATAGCTGCGCCATGTTTTGCTATCGGGGAATTTTATAGGTTCGTGATTTGTGGTCCAAGTGTGGTCGGGATTCTCGATGTTGAACTGATTTTCAAGGCCGCAGCCGAACCAAGCATTGTCCACAAGATTGTTTTGTGCATTGCATACCCATGAAGGAGTGAAGACTTCGGCTTTGTCTTTGGTGCGTGCGGTCTGTTCCTCGCGGCTCTTGGCGGCGCGAGGCTGTATGACGTAGCCGTTTTCTTTTGTGATAAGATGTTTCAGGATTGGCATTTCGGGTGCGAAGTCGCTACCCATGCCTGCGTATGAATCGGTAGCCCACACAATGTTGCATGAGCCATGAGAAGTGAGTTTGCGGTGGTGTTTGGTATGGTCGAGCAGCAGCTCTTCGAGCACGCCCGGCCATCGTGACTCGATGTAGTCTTCGAGCACGTCGATAGTATCGCACATAAAAGTTTGATTTTATGCGCGAATGCCATTCAGGGTCTTAAAAAACGAAAGCCATGCAGATACCTCATATATAAAAAAAGAACGTGGACAATTTCTTATCCAACGCTCGAGGTACCTGGCATGACCTATAGAATGAGATAAGAAATGCCCACGCTGTTACACGCAGGCATTTGCTTATTTATCTTCATTCTATTCTTCTACTGCCAGGTTTCCGAACGTTTCAGATTAAATAGCAAACGCTTAGTTTACAATATTTTATGCTTAAAAGAAATGTTTCTCTTTCTGTGTCTTTTTTCTTGTTTGTTTTGCTGAAGACAAATATAATGAAAAATGAATATTGAAGCGTGAAAAATTAGAAAGGCGCTGTGTGTGTGCATTGCTTTTCTGTCACTTCGGTGCTTCGGCTCCGCTCTGCAATCGATGCTCACTTCGGTGCTTCGGTGGTTCGACTACGCTCACCAACCGATGCTCACCAACCGACGCTCACTTCGGCTCCGCTCAGTGACCGGTGTGCTCAGTGACCGGTGTACTCAGTGACCGGAATTGGCTAAACAAAAAAATCTCCAGCCTTTTGGACTGGAGATTTATGGGTTTTAAGTTAATTCAACTGGTTATTTAACTGAGATTTTTCGTGTGGTGTTGCCCACCTTCACGAAGTAATAACCTTTAGGCAGGTCAACAATGAAATATTGTTTTGTCTCGACCATGACATCGGAGAAAACTCTGTTGCCCACAAGGCTGTAAATCTCGACAATGCTGTTGACTCTCGCGTTCTCTATAGTGAGTTTGCTGTTGAGGAATGTGATGGTAGGCTCTTCGAGCTGCTCCATTTCCATTTCAGCCTCCTCGCTAAGGTTCTCGCTGAAAGAGTCCATGAACGACCCTTCGGCGAAAATATTCAGAGGCAACATTATAAGCAGTGTTAGTATTAGATTTCTCATACGCAGTGATTTATGTATGAATGACCAAAATTACGTATTTTTTATATAAATCAAAAATAACAAACGCTTTTTCTCTTGATAAGCCCTTGTTATATTTGCAGAAACAATAAATGTACCAGAAACTATGAAGAGATTTTTATTAACACTGATGGCTTGCGTGGCCGTGGCGTCTTCTTACGCGTTGAAGTATGATGTGGTGGTGGCACAGGACGGCACAGGCGACTTCACCACGATACAGGAAGCCGTGAATTCCGTGAGAGCGGAAATGCAGGAGCGAAAGACCATTTTCGTGAAAAACGGCGTTTACAGAGAAAAGGTTGTGATACCGACTAACTGCATAAACGTGACGATAGTGGGCGAGAGCAAGGACAGCACGATACTCTCGTGGGGCGACCACGCCAAGATGCCTCTTCCTGGCACCGACAAGCCTATGGGCACGTTCAAGACATACACGCTGCTGGTGAGGGGCAACGGGTTCAAGGCGAAGAACATAACGATAGAGAACGACGCTCCTCAGCTGGGACAGGCTGTGGCGCTGCATGTGGAGGCGGACAAGGTGGAGTTCGTGAACTGCCGCTTCCTTGGCAACCAGGACACGATATACGCAGGCAAGGAGAACTGCAGACAGTACTTCAAGGACTGCGAGATAGAGGGAACGACGGATTTCATCTTCGGTCCTTCGACGGCTTACTTTGAGGCTTGTCTGATAAGATGCAAGAAGAATTCGTACATAACAGCGCCGTCAACTCCGGAGTATTGCAAATACGGCTTCATCTTTAACAAGTGCAGAATCGTGGCCGCCGACGGCATAGACAAGGTGTTCCTCGGCCGTCCGTGGAGACCTTTCGGGCAGTCGGTTTTCATAGGCTGCTTCTTGGATAAGCATATCCGTCCGGAAGGATGGGACAATTGGAGAAATCCGGAAAACGAGAAGACCGCCAGATTTGTGGAAATAGGCAACAATGGTCCTGGCGCATCGATGGAGAAGCGCGTCGCATGGTGCAAGAAAGGAAAGAAGAATGAGAAGAAAGAGTATGAAGTAAGCCGTGTTTTCTCGTCTTCGGTGGAAAAATGGCAACCGGAAGAGTAAAAAAAATGACATTTTGTTTTGCATTATAAAAATATGTTCTCATATTTGCAGTGGTAAAAAAACAGCAATGATATTATTTATTACAAATAACGCATGGTGGCGCTCGCAATTATAAAAATTGTGAGTGACGGTTAT
>CAMHCZ010000108.1 GCA_946183755.1 uncultured bacterium
ACGTCGATTAAACACAAACATATAACACAAAACATGAGAAAATTGTACATTGCCATAGCTGCTGTAATGCTTACAGCAACCGCCATGGCACAGACTGCGGAAACAGAAAAGCCTGAGGCTAAGGAACCAGTCGCAAAAAGCGAGAGCAAGACGAAAAAGGTAATCAACGAAATCAAGAGCCACGTGAAGTTCTACGGATTCGTGAGAAACTTCTTCTACTACAACTCGAGAGAGAACCTCGAGACCAGTGGCGGACTCATTGAGCTCATTCCTCTCGACAAAAACGTAAACGAGCTGGGCGAAGACCTGAACGAGCAAGCCAACTCAAGATATCTGGCAATGACAACACGCGTCGGAATGGACATAACCGGACCAGAACTGTGGGGAGCCAAGACTTCGGGAAAAATCGAGTTCGACTTCAACGGATACGGAGACCAGAACACAATGTTCAGAATCAGACACGCATACTTCAACATAGACTGGGTGCACCACTCTCTCACTCTCGGTCAAACATGGAACCCGCTCGTGGGCTGCGCCACACCTGACGAATTCAGCTACGCTGCCGGAGCGCCATACAATCCACTGAACCGTAGTCCGCAGATTCAGTATAACTACAAGCCAATAGACGGACTCAGCCTGAAAGCCGCAGTGCTCTGGCAGTTGCAGTACACCACTGTGGGTCCGAGCGGAATTGACAGCTACGATGCCTTGGCTAAGAACGCAAGCAGCATAAACTTCTCGAAATACAGCATCATACCTGAGATGTATGCTGGCATAGGATACAAAAAGAACGGAATAGAGGCAGGTACCGGAGTTGACATAACATACATCCGCCCAAGAACAAAGGGAATAGACAGTATTGATGTTGCAAATCCTAAAGTCACAAGAAAGGTTGACGACCACTTGTGGAGCTTCTCGCCAATGGTTTACTTCGGATGGACAGACGGCAAATGGAGCATCAAGGCAAAGAGCATACTCGCGCAGAACCTCAGCCACACTAACACCATAAGCGGTTACGCAGTGACTGGAGTGAACAGCGACGGCTCATTCGACTACACTCCGCTCACACACACCACTTCGTTCATAAACATTTTCTACGGCAAGAAATACAAAGCCGGAATCTACGCCGGATATTCCAAGAACCTCGGACTGCTGAGCGGCGAATTGGCTACCGTCACCGACATTAATGGAAAGAGCGGAACTCTGGTTTACTACAAAGGCAAAAACGGAAAGAACGACATAGACCAGAACTGGAGAATATGCCCATCATTCTCATACAACCTGAAGCACTTCAACGTGGGTGTGCAGTACGAGCTGAGCGGCATAGACTACGGAACGATGAAGTCCGACGGCACTGTAAGCAACACTCACACAGTGTATAACCACAGAGTGCTGGGAATGGTGAAGTACAATTTCTAAGCAAGCGGATTTGCCTTGACAATCGATTAAGCGACAGAGCGAAGGATTGTGGCACAATGATTGCTAAGAAGGAAAGAGTATGAAAAAACGTTAGTACAAAGAGACAGAGCAAGACTAATAACGCAAGACAACATAAAGAGAACAATACAAAATCATTGTGCGTATGAGCAAAAGCAAACTGATAATAATAGCGGCGGCGATGATGATGGCCAGCGCTGCCAATGCGCAATCCATAAACCTGAAGAAGGTATTCAGCAAGCCCCAGAACACCACGACGACCGCCCCTGCCCCAGCTGCCGACGAGTTTGAAGTGAGCGGCGTCAGATACAAGGCGAACGGCACAGAAGCCATAGTAGTGGCGAAGAAGTACTCTGGCGACATCTACATACCGAAGACCGTGAGCAAAGACAACAAAACTCTGACGGTGACCAAGATAGGCGACAGAGCATTCGCAGGATGCAAGAAGCTCAGAAGCATAAACATGAGCGACGCCGCGATAAAGGAGATTGGCAACGGAGCGTTCTCCGGCTGCATGTTCCTGGAATGCGCATCGCTGCCTAACACGGTGGTGAAAATAGGCGACGACGCCTTCCACATGACGAACATCGGCGTCATAGAACTGCCGGCGTCGCTCAAGACCTTGGGCAAGAGAGCATTCTTCTTCAGCGCGATAAGGAGCATCAGCCTGCCTAACGGACTGACCGCCATAGACTCAAGAACATTCAGCGGATGTGCCGACCTCAAGGAGATAACACTGCCTGCGAGCGTCACAAGCATAGCCGCCGACGCCTTCGACAACAGCCCTAACCTCAAGAAGATAAACGTGGCTGCAAGCAACAAGGTTTATACATCATCGACCGACGGAAAAATACACAAGAAATAAATGGTACTGAATTACATCTGGATAGCGTTTTTCATTGTAGCCTTCGTCGTCGCCATAATACAAGCCGTATTCATGGGCGACACAGAGGTGTTCAAACGCATAATCGACAGCACATTCGAAATGTCTAAGATGGCTGTCATGGAAATAGCCCTGCCTTTGGCTGGAGTCATGACTCTGTGGCTCGGAATAATGAACATAGGCGAAAAGGCTGGAGCGATAAACTTCATGGCAAGAATTGTCGGACCGTTTTTCGCCAAGCTGTTCCCAAGCATCCCTAAGAATCACGAGGTGCACGGACAGCTGCTCATGAACTTCTCGGCCAACATGCTCGGACTGGACAACGCCGCCACTCCAATGGGACTCAAAGCCATGCAGTCGCTGCAAACCCTGAACCCTAAGAAGGACACGGCATCAGACGCACAGATAATGTTCCTGGCGCTCAACACTTCCGGACTGACCATAATCCCCGTGTCGGTTTTGGCAATGAGAGCGACAGTCACCGGACCAATGGGCGAGCATGCTGCGAGCCCTACGGACGTGTTCATCCCGATACTCATAGCGACAGCCATCTCCACACTGACAGCGATTCTTTTCGTAGGCATCAAGCAGAAGCTCAACCTTCTGAACAAGACCGTCATCGGATGGATCGGCGGCATCATAGCCGCGCTGGGACTCATCGTGTGGGGCATGTCGAGTCTTGACAAGGCCGAGATGGAGCTCGTGTCGAGCATCGCGTCAAACCTCATACTCTTAGCCATCATCGTCACATTCATCACTGGCGCGGCCATAAAGAAAGTGAATGTCTATGACGCATTCATCGACGGCGCCAAGGACGGCTTCAGCGTGTCAATAAAGATAATTCCGTTCATGATAGGAATACTTGTGGGCATAGGCGTATTCAGAGCGTCCGGAGCGATGGATTTGCTAATGGACGGCATCAAGGGGCTTGTGGGCTGGCTGGGCTACGACAGCAAGTTCATCGACGCTCTGCCTACGGCGTTCATGAAGCCGCTCTCGGGCAGCGGAGCGAAAGCCATGATGGTGGAGACGATGCACACCTTCGGTCCCGACTCGTTCGCCGGCAGGCTGAGCTGCATCTTCCAGGGCGCGGCAGACACCACGTTCTACATCATCGCGCTGTACTTCGGACTGGTAGGCATCAAGAAGACAAGATACGCCGTAGTGGCTGGACTGACTGCCGACCTTGCCGGAGTCATAGCCGCCATAGCCATAGCGTATCTGCTATTCGTATAAAATAATTGAGATAACAAAAGAAAAAAGGCTCGGTCTATTGACCAAGCCTTTTCTTATTTCGAGAACTTGCGCATGAACCACGCAATGGTGAATGTCGGACAGAAATCGGTGAAAGGAAGAATCTCCTCGGCGAAGTTGAATATCGCGCCCCACTTCGCAAGCTTATCCGTTCCATACAGCCGTGAGAACAAATAAGCCGACAGCGGCGCCCACACCACATCGCCGAACTCCCCTACTCCGGGAATGGTGAAAGTGACCATTCCAAGAATGTCCAAAACGACAGCCACCCACAACGATGGCGTCTTGACCTGCTCTGATGGTAGATTCTGATTCTGCATAAAATTCAAGTGTTTGGTTTATGACACCAAATATATAAAATTAAATTCCTCCTGCACACAATGTGACTACAGCATATTCCGACCGTGTGCCGATACGGTACTTGCCGCCCCAGATTCCCAGTCCTGAAGACACATAATAGAATGTGCCTCCACGTCTATGCGCGCCGTAAGCCTTTTCGTAAATCGCGTCAGTAATCCACGAGACTGGCCAAACCTGGCCATAATGCGTATGTCCTGAGAACTGGAGGTCCACATGAGCCTGCTCCGCCTGCTCCAGATTGAACGGCTGGTGGTCGAGCAGAATGACGAAAGAGAAATCGACGTTGACATTGTTTTTCTGCATTATCTGAGCGAGAGGCAGACGGCTGGCGTTGCTCTTGTCATCGCGCCCGACAATCGTCACGTTGCCAAAAGAAACGGCAGAATCGCGAAGCAGAATGATGCCAGCCTCATCGTAGAAACGGCACGCCGCCTCGACCCCAGACAGATATTCATGATTGCCGAGACATGCCACCACGGGAGCCTTGATGCGGTGGAACTCCTCCGCCACACGCTCCTCGTCGAGCGGTTCGATAGAGCGGTCGATGATGTCGCCTGCCACAAGCACCAAGTCGGGATTCTCGGCATTTATCATATCCACCCATCTGGAAAACTCCTTGCGGTGGTTGTTGTAGCCGAGATGAAGGTCGGACACAAGCACAAGTTTTTTGCCTTCCACAGCCTTTGCCGTTTCTACAGAAAGACTCTCACGGTGCTTGTTGTTGTAGTTGACATTGCCATAAACAAAGACCGCCAGCATCACCGCAGTCAGCAAGACCGTGCTGACGGCATTATTGACCAGCACCGACGACGGCACTAAGTGCAGCAGCCGCCCCAGGTCGAGAACGGCAAAGGCAAGAAACAAATACAGGAATATGAATATCCACGACGTGCCTATCTCGTAGAACACAGTAGCCAACGAGAACGGCAAACGGTCCAGAGCCGGCAGCACAGAAAGCACCGACAACGCGAACGCCAACACTATGAGCGCCACGACCGCCACCTTGCCCCACACCGGGAACGGAAGCATATTATACACATGCCAGCACACATAATAATGACCGGCGAGCATCACTGCAAGGAAAAGCAAAAGAACAGGAAGCATTTTCATAAGTTATGGTCTATACACAAAAAAGCCCATCTAATTTCTTAGACGGGCTTTGTGGTACCTCCAGGAATTGAACCGGGGACACATGGATTTTCAGTCCATTGCTCTACCACTGAGCTAAGGTACCTTTCGGTTTTGCGTGTGCAAAGGTGGCACAAATTATCGAAACATACAAATAAAACGGCAGAAAAAAGAGATTTTTATTTCACAGAAGAAATACAATCTTAATTAATCTCTTCATAATCAATTTCTTCCGCCTGAGATTTATCGAAGGTTCTCGTTTTCTTGCTCGGCTGCTGATATGCAGTATTGCCCGAAGACGCATACGCCGAATTCGCCTTCTTGCGGTTCCAAGGGAGGATGTCCTTCAGCGACACTACTCCGCGCAGAACAGTGAAAACGAAGTTCAGCACCACGCCCACGACGACGAGCACCAGAAACAAAGCCAATATGCCTATAACAAAAAGAAACGACATAGTACTGTTATTTTATATCGAAGACAAGAGCTATCGCCTCCTTGATGGTCTCCTTAGGCAGCAGGCCGACAGAAGAGCGAGGCTGACCTGACACAGGGATGAAAATCAGCGTTGGCACGCTCTGGATGCCGAACGCAGCACTTATTTCCTCATTCTTGTCTATATCCACACGATACACATCAATCTTGCCGTCATATTCGGCAGCGACCTCGTCGATGATAGGCGAAAGCGCCTTGCATGGTCCGCACCAAGTAGCATAGAAATCAACAATGCAAGGGCGCTGACCGATGAATTTAAACTCGGTGCCAGTATAGTCGCCCACGAGATTCATGAATTGTTCCGAATCGAGTTCTTTTACCATATTTCCATTATTATTATCCGCCGCATTGCTCTGCTTTGCCCCCTTGGAGCAAGAGGCCAAAGAGAAAGTCAACAGCACAGAAAGTGTGATTAATAAGTTTCTCATATTTCCCTCAAAGAAAAGAATATTTGCAGAGATATGCAACACAAGCGGATGCGAAAGAGATATTTTGGCGGATGGGAAAGACAAATAAAACAGATGAGATTTCATATCTTTCGGAAAAATAGACAAGAATTTCAGAAACATGAACAGACTAGTTCTTATCGGCAACGGATTTGATTTGGCTCACGGTCTCAAAACCAGTTACAAGGATTTTATACAATGGTATTGGGAAGAACGAATTTTCAAGTTGAAAACAGAATATAGTGGTGAAAGCAGTGACGAGCTTTGCACTATCAAGCTAACAACAAAAGACATGGATATCCAATCATGGCATACTTATATTTTCAGTACTGGTCACACTACCACACCCAACAACGAACTGTATATGTTTTTAAAAGAGAATCGTAACATTTGTG
>CAMHCZ010000109.1 GCA_946183755.1 uncultured bacterium
GAAATAATAGCATTTTTAAGGAAGATTCAGACTTGGCAGACAGACGTTTACTCCGTACATTTGCATAAACCAAAAAACAAATAATATGAACGCAATAAGCACAAAGAAGGCGCCAGCCGCCATCGGCCCATACAGTCAGGCGATAAGAGTAGGAAACATTGTTTACACCTCGGGACAGATACCGCTCGATCCTGCCACAGGCGCATTCGTGGAAGGCGGCATAAAGGAGCAGACACGCCAGGCGCTGACCAACATCAAAGCCATACTGGAAGAGGCTGGCACAAGCATGGACAACGTGGTGAAAACCACTGTCTTCATGGCGAACATGGACGATTTCGCCGACATGAATGCCGTCTATGCAGAGTTCTTCACAGAGCCATACCCTGCCCGCTCGGCCGTAGCCGTAAAGACACTGCCTAAGGGCGCATTAATCGAAATCGAGGTTATAGCCGAAGCAAAGTAAGCACTATGCTCAACAACTGCGCAGTTTTCTTTTTCTGTTAACGCTGAAAATAAGGTAGGCGCATAAAGACAACGCGACTACAGAGCCAATCAGCGCGAACAGCATGGAATCCGTGTCGCCACCGCCTGAGCCAGCCACCGGCATGACTGCCTGTATGGAGTCGCTGACAAACAGCACCTTGCCGTCCACAGTCAGACGCGCCTTGGCCGAGCTGCCCTATACGTCATACACTTCGAGCAGCTGACTTTTCGCTGCTTTATCGTCCTTGCAAGATGTAAACACACTTGCTAACCCTATGCCGCATAAAATCATCATTGCGGCCATTTTCCATTTGTTCAGCTGTTTCATAATATTGCTGTTCTTTGATTGTTAACCGACATTTTGCTTTTTCTCCAAATCACACAACGCGCACGACATGCTGTTCTTTGAAGAATGGATGATTATTTGCGAATCAGCGTTGAACCCAATTTGCCCACTTGCACAGCATAGACTCCAGTTGGCAAGCCTGATGGAAGGTTGATGCTGCCGTTGGCGAGTTTTGCCGACGAGATGAATTGTCCGTTAGTGGCGTATATGCGGATGGCTGTGCCGTCCTCCGCTCCGTCGATATAGAGACAGTCGCCGACCAAGCGGAATGTCATGCCCTCAGGCTGGTTCTGACTGAGCTCAGGAACGCTGGTAGTGAGACCCAACACGTGGAGCAGTCCCTTGTAGGCATTAATCTTGCCGTGACCGAAGCGAATAGGATTAGCCTCGGTGAACTCGTCGGTATTTGATGTCGCGGCGATGGTCTCCTTGATTTCCTCATAGGTCAGGTCGGGGTTAGCCTCAAGCCACAGCGCGATGATTCCGGCAACGGTAGGCGTAGCCATCGATGTGCCGCTCATAGCTCCCCAGATAAAACCGTTCTCGTCCTTCACCACGACATCGTCGTTAGTCTCCGGTTCTGAATACGACAATATGTCGTTGCGGTTCACCGCTGAAATTATCAGTGTGCCAGGCGCAGAGACATACGGATAAGAATTACCAGCGACATCCGTGCCGTGACTGCTGAAAGGCGAGAAGGAGCCTACACCGTCGCCTATCTTGAGTGCCGAGGCAGACGCCGTTTCTCCTTTTATATTAGTATACGATGTCTTGGAAACCCATGAGCCCACAGAAATGATATTTCCGCCAGTACTCCAGTCTCCCATGCTTACACTATTGCTACCTGCCGTGTAATAGTCGCTTCCTTCCTCTGCGAGGTACTCGCCATCGTCGCCCCAAACGTCAACAACACTGTTCTCCGCGCTGGTTATGTGGAATGTCATATTGTAATCTTTCGGATTGCCCATAACTCGAAGGAACAACTTGGCGCGTCCGTCCTCCAGTTTACCGATACTAAAATTCATGACACCTGTCATGATATTATTCATGTGGTTCTTGATGTCTTCGTGCTGGTCAGTATTTGTCACGCCAGCATAATAATCACCAAAACCTAAGATGAAACTGCAACCGCCATCTGCGCTGCTCAAAAGTTCCGAACGCCACACCTCTTTCTTGTTTTCTTTGTCGTATATGCCTATCTGGAAAGCCATTTCTCCCGGAGCGCGCGTATAGGCAAATGCGCTCAACTTACCTTGCACCATGCTATGCAGAGTGTCATTGTCGGCAAATGTGTGACCGATGTAGCATTTATAGCCACCTTCGTTGCCTACAGCCATCGCCATATTCGTATTGTCAAGCGCCATCTGATTCAACATGGACGAGATGAAGCTACTGCCGTCATGCGGACCCTCCTGACTATTCAGGCTCATGCTGATAATGCATGGTTTGCCCGCACGCTTGGCATAATCGCATATATAAAGAATGCTTTGCATCAGACTATAACTAACGCCCTCTGTAGATTCTCCTGTGATTTCAAAATCGTCTTCATCTTCACCAGAATCAGCTAATGAGCAAAGCACAAGATCGGCATCAGGAGACATGCCTCCAGCCCAATCAAATGTCGAGCCTGCCGCCGTTGAAGCGCAATGGGAACCGTGGCTTGCCACTTTTGTATCGTACTTCTTTCCCAGTATAGCCTCCGACGTGGTGAAATCCCTGCCAGCCAGCGTCGTACCATCCTGAGTCACAATGGGTGATGCACCATCCGGGAGCGGCAACTCTGGCGCATAATACGCCTTGATGCGCAAATTGCCTTCGGAATCCTTAAAAGCCGGATGTTCCAAATCAAAGCCAGCATCAATCACGCCAACAACGACTCCCTTTCCAGTAAAAGCTTGCGGCAGACCGTCGGAACCAGCATGCGCCTTCGCCGCGCCTGTCACTTCCTTTGAGATGACTGTATTCAGATTGACACTCGGGCTTTTGCTGATGTAGGTCACGCCTTCGATGGCGGCTATCTGCTCTACCAAGCCGACAGGCGTGCTGACCATGATATAACGGCCGATTACACCCTGAGGTTTGGCGCCTAAAGCCTTTATCTGTGCCGCAATAGCTTTTGCGTCAGCATCGGGAGCGCAGGACACGAACAGTTTGGCTTCCTTCTGCCCAGCTTCCTGACTATTGCGGAACTTAACAGCATTTGATTTGTTACTTGCCTCCACCAACTGGAGATACAGTCGAGTGTCAGACGGAATTTTATTCACTTGCGCCAGCGCTGTTGTCGCAAACGCAGACATCAGCAGCAATAAGATTTTGAAGCTCGTTTTCATCATATCAGCAAGTATTTAGGGGGTTACTAATTAACTGATTATTAGCCTCATCCACCGTAATGCAAGCAACACAATGGCTTCTATGTCCTCACAAAGCAAGGACTCACAAACTTTCGATTGTCAATATAAGAAAGATTGTGAAAAAAGCAAAAATGTTTAAAAACACAAAAAACACCGAAAACAACTCGTACACAAGAAGATGTAAATAGATAACAACCATACAAATGGCTGTTTAATATGAAAATAGACTCCGATAATTTAAATCATGTTTACTTTCGGTAAGCCTTGCGCCACTTACGGGCACGAACTGCCATGTTGCGCGCTATGCACTCGCTGTACAGCCACGGCTCGCAACTGTGTATGTCGCCGACATTGATGAATCCGCGATAAGGGCGATACTCCGCGCCGCTGTAGCCGCTGACCACAAGCACATGATACTCAGGCGAAAGACGCACGGTTATCGTGTCGTGCAGAGTCGCCGGCTTGTCGTCAGTGCGCCAGTTCACCGGGTTTATGCCCATGCACGTGGCTGAGATTACAGGGTTGGTGTAACGCACATCCTTCACCGTATTGTAGCAAATGACGACGCCAACGTCTTTAGCGCCCTTCGCCGGACGTATGCGACGGCACACGGCGGTGTCCTCGCTCGTCACCTTGTAGCCCATGACGTAAGCCGCCGCAAGCTGACTGTAGGTCTCGTCGTCAATATGCTTCAACAGCTCAACAACAGCCTTGCCGCCCTGACTGAAACCGACGATTATGAGCGGACGGCTCTTGTCGCGTGTCGCCTGGAAATGGTCGAACGCCTCGCAGACATCGTTCATCGGCAGACGTGTGCGCTGACTTATGGTATCCTCGTCTCGGGTTATCCATGTGTCTATGGTCGTGTGGCGGTAATACGGCGCGTAAAATCTGTTGCCGGGCGACATGTAGGCGGCGGCACGTTTTATTTCTATGCCCATGCGGCGGCGATGCTCAGCGTTCCACACGTCAGCGCTGTGGCAGACCTGTCCGTCAGCCGTCGTCCAGTCGGTCTCCCATGTTGACACGACGTAGAACACATCGGCGCCAGTGCCGGCTGTGTCGCCGTCGGCGGTGTGCCACATCATCGGGTTGCCGTAGTCGGGAGCCATAGGCACATACTCGTCAGCCGCCCACGCACAGCACTGTGCAAGAGCGAGCAAGACGGCCGATATGCAAAGTCTGTAATTCATAACGTTACTTTTTCAACTGGCGCACTGGGAATTTGAAATACGTGGCAGGGAAAGGCTCGTCCTTGAGCGTGAAATGCCACCACTCCGAGTCTATCGGCTTAAAGCCGTGCTTGAGCATAAGTCTGCGTAGCAGCATACGGTTGGCGAACTGTTCGGGCGTGATGCTTCTTCCAGCCGGGCTTTTGCGGTTGTTGCCGGTGTACTTGCCTGTCGATGGGTTGCCGCAGAAGTCGGGATGGCTCTCCGGACCGAACCAGTCGAACGTTCCGCCCATGTCAAGTTCCTTCTCTGTCTTCATGTCGAAAAGCGTGAGGTCAACGGTCGAGCCGCGCGTGTGGCCGCTCTTGGCGGCTATGTAGTCCTGTTCGAACAGCACATCCTTATGCAAGTCGGGATAGAAATAGGCTTTCATGGCGGTGTCGGGAATGTCGGCTGCCCAACGCACAAAGTGGTCCACAGCCTTCTGCGGACGGTACGCGTCGTAGATTTTCAGCCTGTAGCCCAACGCCACAGCCTCATCGCTCACCGCGCGCAGGCTGTCGGCGGCACGTTTAGTCATCAGGGCTGTCGGCTCCATGTAGCCGTCCACACGCTTGCCCACGAAGTTGTAGGTGCTGAAATATCGAATTTCCAGTATGGCGTCGGGCACAGCGTCGGTCAGCGTCACGAACTTGTCGGACTGGTCCGGTCTGACGACGGCCGTCCGGCTGCGTTTCATCTGAGCGCAAACCGTTGTCAGTGCGCCTTGCAGCAACACGACAGCCACGCACATCATCAATTTGGTTCTGTTTATTGTCATAGTTTTCAAGGGTAATATTGCATTGTTACGTTTCTAATCCACCACATCTTCCTCACGGCTCCACTCGTTCAGCAAATGCAGATTGAGCTGCGTGATTGGATTTGCGTCTTCCCACATAGGCGAGAAGAGGTCTTTCACATATTTGCGTTCGTCGTTCATCATGTCGAGCATCGAAGGGCGCAGCAGTCTGTGCTTTGCGAATTCGCGCCACAATTCCAAGTCGCCCTGCATCGTCAACTCGTACAGCCACTTGTCCGTGGCTACCCAGCACTCGCCTTCCTTGTCATAGACGGCCTCGTTGACGTAGATGCTTGTCGCGCGCTTGTTTATTTGCACATGCCGTCCGTCAGGCAGAGCAAGCACGCTTGACGGCATATCGAACACGAGCTCCACTCCGTATGGCGCAGGCTTGCCGTCGGGGCTCATACTCACCTTGCCGTCGGCATAGAATGTCCACACACCAACGCTGTCGCCCCAAGCGCCGTCCTTCACTTCTTTCACAGTGTATGTCCCAGCCAGCATGTCGTGTATGCCAGCCAGTTCGTAAGCCAGTTCCTTGCCGTCGAAGCGCTCCAGCACTGCCATCGGCGTGGCGTCGTCACTCGGGTTAAACGCCACAAGCACCTCCATGCGTCCTTCGAGCTTATAGCGAGCCACACGGCAGCCCGGCATTCCGAAAGGCGTGTAATCACTCTCCTCCATCGACTCCACACGCAAAGTGTCGTTCTCGTCAGCCAGGGCGAAGCGGTATCCGCCCTCGTGCAGCGTGCCGCCCTCGAAGACGAGTTTGCCACCCTGCTCCGTCGCACGATAGAAGCGGCGGCCGTCGGTCCAGCTGCTTCCACGAGCCACCTTGTTGTCGAGCGCCTCCGTCAGGCTGTCCTCAGCCACGACCGTAGCCCAGTCGCGCAAAACTATCTGTTCGTTTTCATCGTGGTGAGGCGGTTTGTACTGCCCCACGCTCATTATGATTACCACGAAAAAGAATATCACTAAGCAAGCGAGCATCGCGCCTATTCCTGCCAAGCCCAGCCACCAGCGGCGGACGAAGAACGACCACACTGTGCCAACCAGCAGCACCAGCGCCGACAGCGCTCCCACCGCCACACTCAAAAATCCAAACCAACCAGTGTCCGACACAACTGCCACCACGGCTCCGACACACGCAAG
>CAMHCZ010000110.1 GCA_946183755.1 uncultured bacterium
CATTTCCGCCATTGAAAACCACCTTATTCTGTTCAGCAACAGCTCTTGACTTTGCTGTTATTTGATCTTGAGTTTCTGTACCCTCCAAATCTATATTATCCATAATAAGCGGAGCTGTATCCTCACCGTCAAGACCTATGAAACCAAGATAAGACACTGAGTTTCCTGACGCAGGAACTTCACCTGCTTTAAAATTGAACGAAAGTGTTGTTCCGTTTCCTGCTCCGTTTGTATTTCCATTCTGATCCCAGAATTTGATAACACGCTGAGGACAGTTTGGATAACTGTAAATCACAACCAAGCTCCATCCTGCACGAGCACCACCAGAACCTTTTTCACTTCCACTTTTTACATTTGCTACCCAATAAAGACCGCCTGTAAAATATTCAGGATTATTCTTCACCATTTGTGTCAAGTCAGCCATACAAACATAGCTGTCACCAGCAGGTGTCACATTTCTTGTGGCTGTCACATCAACATAATCAGCCATTCCTGGAGCCTTGAATTTGACCGTACTGTAATTATTCATATTACCGACAGCCAAATCGCCAGTATAAGACTTCATTGTTGTTGTTCCTGGATACGCAGCATACGTTGTGCTTCCCTTTGTTCCAGACCAATACAAGTATGCACCTTCTATCTTGGTACAACCCATGTTGTTGCCGAAGTCCATAAAGGCTGCAGAAGACTGGAATGTATTATTATCATCATCGCAATCTGCATAAACTTGCGAGATACCAGTCGTTCCAGCAGGTGCTAAGGCCGCTTGAGCAGCCTTACCAGTCAGACCAAAGTCAAATCTATTATTCAAGGAGTTGTCATCACCAGCAGCAAACATTTCTTCGTTAGTCATTATGCTAACGACCGTCATTGGGCTTGATGAGCTAATCCATGCAGGCTGCAAAGCTGGTGCAGAAACCATTTTTACGTCATAGTTTCCACTTTTACCCATACTTGCTTGTTCTACAAGCTGAGCATTTGCGCTTAAGCCTGCAACAGACATGAGTAATGCCAATCCTGATTTTAGCAGAACATTCTTTTTCATATATAATGTGTTTTTCATTTTCCTAATTCCTTATAGATTAGTCATTGTAATCATCGCTTCCACAAACCTTAACAGTAGTAGATGGAGTCTTGAATCCTCCGACCTTCTCTGTTGTCACAGTTCCTTCTGTTCCGGTTCCCTCAACAGTGTAATAATATAATGTATTCTCATCCAATCCTGAAATCTCAACAGAAGTAGCTGTCGAAGCCGCTTGCTGAGTTGCAACTACGTTTCCGTTTACGTCTGTCACAGTAACAACATATCCATTAGCATTGCCATCTTGAGCAGTCCAGTTTGCTGTCATGCTGTTAGCTGTGATATTTGTTGCCTCTAAAGCCACAAGCCCCTTCACTTCTACTGGGTCATCACCGCCTTCACTCTGCTGTCCTTTCTCTGTGAACACTGTAATAGGGTCGCCAGACATCGTGTTCTTAGACTCGCTGACAACAAATACACGAGTAGATCTTGTGTTACCGCTGGCATCCTGCCATCTTGCCACCTTATAACCACTTTCCAAAGTAACAGTAACTGTAACCTGAGTACCTTCGAGGAATACAGTTCCGCCTGGATTTGTCTCTACGTATGCAGTTCCCGAAGGACTAACATCGAATGTCAATGGATACATAACTGGACGTAACAGACTTGTAACTCCATTCAATGGAACAGTCACAGTTTGCGCTCCCGGAGAACTCAAAACTAAGTTTGCAGGAAGCTCACCAGCTTTAATATCACCAGTGAATGTAATGTCTAAAGTAGTACCTACAGCAGGAATTGAAGTTGTAGAAAGTGTGAAACGGTCAGCACCAGCGCCTGTAATAGAAGCTGTTATAGGTCCTGTAAGATTCAATCCCGAAACATCAAGACTCTGAGTTGTTGTTGCTATCAGCGATGTCCAAAAATTAAGAGGAGATGCTGATGCTACGATTTCAGGATTTCCAGAGCCAGAAGAGCCAAACACATTTACATAATAATCAGCAGAACCTCCGGAGAGTTTCATAAGAGCAGAAGCCACACCACTCTTCACAGAAGTTTTGAATGACACTGTAACATTTGTTCCTGCCATTGCGGTAGCAGCATCAAGCGATGTCTGATCTACTGAGAATTTAGCTGCATCTTTTCCTACGAAAGAGATAGAGACTGGTCCTGAGAGGTTATATCCTTTTATGTCAATAGGTCCAGTAACCACATTTCCACCGACAGCACCAGAAAGAGTAAGTCCGACTGTAGACTTAGAGCCATCATCTCCAGCATTTGGATAGGAAGGCGAAGCGACATAAGGCACAGAGCCGACGCCTGTATAAACCGTCATAGAAGCAATGTTAACCTCCGCCTCTTTTGAAGTTGAAGCCAATTTGAACGAAATATCGCCAGAGCCATCAAATGTATATCTGATTTTGTACGCTCCATAGTTCTTTCCTGTCTTAAATGTTGCGCCAGAAAAAGAAGCCTGGTCACTTGCCTTTGTAGGTATAGGCTCAGCTTGAGAAACTATTGTTCCTTGAATATTTGAGATTGAGCCAGATGCAGCAGAAAGAGTAAAACCCTTATTATTCTTAGCGACATCAAGATCCATTTCTATCATACCGCCAGATATGAAAGTAAATGTAGGAGTCGTGATTGTACTTGTAGAGTTCAGAGATGCTATATAACCTGTAAAATTACCATTATTAGTGGTTCCAGAAGCATTAAAAACTGGCTTCGCAACAATGCTAAAACCTTTCTGCGAAAGGGCATCGCTAGAACCTGTTGAAGACATATCCGTCCAACCATCTGAAACGGAGAAGTCAGTCGAGTACAACATTATATCATTGTACTGTGCAAAAGCATTGAGAGACGCAACAGAAACAAGCGCCACAGAAACAGCTTTTGAAATTATAGATTTAATTTTCATAATATTATTATTGTGTTTTTCAATTTCAGCCTTTTCGGTAAAATTCTGCCAAATATATGATTAATTAAAGATAATCACAAAAATAAATCGGCTTTTTCGGCTTCACCTCCACTTTTCTTAACGAGGCATTTATAATATTATTGTATGCATATTATTATTTTCTCAAGTCTTTTTCTTGACGTTTAGCAAAAACGTTATCTTTGAGATTGCGTATAAACAAACATCAAACATGAACATAGGTGACAAGATACCCGAGATACTCGGCAAAGACCAAGACGGAAAGGCTGTGAAAGCGAGCGACTTCGCTGGCAAGAAATTAGCACTCTACTTTTACCCTAAGGACTCGACCCCGGGATGCACATCCGAGGCCTGCAACCTGCGAGACAACTACCAGGCACTGATGGCAAGAGGCATAGAAGTGATAGGCGTGAGCGTGGACTCGGAGCAGTCGCACAAGAAGTTCATAGCTAAGAACGAACTGCCGTTCAGACTCATAGCCGACACAGAAAAGACGCTCGTGCAGGCATTCGGCGTGTGGGGCGAGAAGAGCATGTATGGACGGAAGTACATGGGCACGTTCCGCACCACATTCATCATCGACGAGCAAGGCAAGGTGGAACGCATCATCGGGCCTAAGGAGATAAAGGTAAAAGACCACGCAAACCAGATAACAAGTACATTATAAATATGAGTTTCACTATAGGATGCCACCTTTCGGCTTCAAAAGGATTTCTTGACATGGCGCAGACGGCAGCGTCTATCGGAGCCAACACATTCCAGTTCTTCACACGCAACCCTCGCGGCGGACAAGCCAAGCCTATCGACCCAGCTGACGTGGAGGCTTTTCAGAAATTCTCGAAAGAGAACGGCATAAACATAATACTCGCCCACGCGCCATACACGCTAAACTTCTGCGCCGCAAGACCAGAGATACGCGCATTCGCACGCGAGACGCTCGCCGACGACATCAAGCGCATGGAGATGGTGCCAGGCAATATGTACAACTTCCACCCCGGAAGTCATGTGCAGCAAGGTCCGGAGATAGCCATCGACTTCATAGCCGAGACGCTCAACGCCGTGCTCACACCAGAGCTGACGACCACCGTGCTGCTTGAGACAATGGCCGGCAAAGGCAGCGAAGTGGGCAGGACATTCGAGGAACTGCGCGCCATAATAGACAAGGTAAGCCTGAGCGACAAGCTCGGCGTGTGCCTCGACACTTGCCACGTGAACGATGCCGGCTACGACGTTGTAAACGCGCTTGACGATGTGCTTGAGGAATTCGACAAGGTGATTGGCATAAACAGACTCAAGGCTGTGCACCTGAACGACAGCAAGAACCCATTCGGCAGCCACAAAGATCGCCACGAGACCATCGGCAACGGACACATCGGTGCAGATGCCATAAAGCGTATCATCAATCACCCGACTCTGCGTGACCTGCCGTTCTTCCTCGAGACTCCGAACGAGGTGCCAGGCTATGCTCAGGAAATCGCGCTGCTGAAATCATGGAGGGAGGGATAAGCGCTAATTCGGTGCTTCGGCTTGGTTCGACTACGCTCACCAACCGACGCTCAGCGACCGAGTTGAAGGGTAACTACAACTTTAATCATGCCGGTCATTGAGCGATAGCCGAAATGCGGCATTCTTTTTCTCTTTCACTTCGGCCTCATTGCATTGCGCTTGGTTGGTGAGCCTGCCGAACCACAGTGGGCAGAGAAAAAATTAAAAATCAAGAAAAGCGTGGCATAAGCACTCGGCAATATCGCCAGCCATAAGCGACACTTCACCACGAGACTCTGCCGCCTTGTCGCCAGCAAGTCCATGCACATAAGCCGCAAGAACTGCAGCCTCATCGCCCGACATGCCCTGCGACAAAAGTCCAAGCACAACGCCACACAGGACATCGCCGCTGCCAGCCGTAGCCATGCCCGGATTGCCCGTAGTGTTGAAACGCACACTGCCGTCGCTGGTCACCACTGCGCTGTATGCGCCTTTGAGTATAAGATTCTGTTTGTATTTAAGGCAGAATTTCCTTGCTGCGTCAATCTGCGCCATGCGATTCTTCAGGCTCACGCCACTAATGCGCTCCCACTCCTTAGGATGCGGAGTAAGGACGCTGCCAGAAGGGATTTTCTCTATAAGTTCTTTGTGACTGCTTAAGATATTGAGCGCGTCGGCATCTATGACCATAGGCTTTGTCACGCTTCCCAGAAGTTTTCCCAACGCCTCGGCTGTTTTCTTATCCGTGCCTAGTCCACAACCCACTCCCACTGCGCTATAACTGCCAGCATCGGGTGCGTTTGTCAAAATGCGTTCGTCATCATTAGAAATGCACATCGCCTCAGGCAACGACACCTGCAAAGTACTTTCGACCGTCATTGGCGCATAGACAGACAACAGCCCAGCCCCCGACCTCAGGCATGCCTTCGACGCCAGGAACACCGCCCCAGCCTTGCCTATGCTTCCGCCCACCATGAGCGCATGCCCGTAAGTTCCTTTGTGCGAGAATTTCCATCTGCGCGGCAACGCTGGCAAATCGTTTTTCTCTGTGAAATAATACGGAGTGGATGTTTGAGCAATGCCATCCTCGCTGATGCCGATCGGCAGGATATGCACCTCGCCCGTGTATGCATCACTTTCCGGCATCATGAACGCAAGTTTAGGGAACTGAAGTGTCAGAGTGTGATGAGCCTTGACAACATGTCCGAAAGGATTGTTAGAATTGTCGTCGCCGTACAGTCCGGATGGAATATCGACAGCCACGACGAGTTTGCCGCTGGCGTTTATGCGGTCTGCCATGCCGGCATACAATCCGCCAAGCGGTCTGTTCAGCCCAGAGCCGAACATCGCGTCCACGATGATGTCATAATCATTGAAGTCAACAGCGCCAAGAACCTTCGAGAATTTCTCTTCATAACGCCTGAGGTTCACCTCGCAGTCCGGCGACATTCTGCCGTCCTTGTCCACCATCAGCACATCGACACGCAGTCCGCACATCTTTAGCCGTCTGGCTATCACAAGCCCGTCGCCGCCGTTGTTTCCTTTGCCGCAGACAACAACGACTCCCTTGTCTGCGCCATTAGCCACATTGCGCAAAATCCAATCTGTCATCGCGCCAGAGGCTCTCTCCATCAGGTCGAGCGAGGATATTGGCTCGTGCGCTATTGTGTAAGCGTCGAGTTCTCTTATCTGCTGTGTGGTAAAGAGTTTCATATATCCAAAA
>CAMHCZ010000111.1 GCA_946183755.1 uncultured bacterium
GGCTCGTCTATCTTCTTTTTGTATTCTATGGTTAATCCTTGCACGATTGAGCCGTGAACTATACGAAGGATATTGACGAATGCTGAATTTTCATCATCATCATAAGAGAAAACATCGAGATTCGTGAGCGAGCGGTCAACTATGATTGATTTCGATTTGAATTTTTCAATCACGTCATATTTCTCTTTCACTTTCTGTGCCTCTTCAAATTTATATTCTGCGGCGAGTGCTTTCATTTCGTCCATGAGAATATCGGAAATATCCTGCACATTTCCCTTGATGATTTCTCTCACTTCCGAAATCATCTTCATATAATCCTCTCTTGACTGGTAACCCTCACATGGACCCTTGCATTTTTTTATGTGATACTGCAGGCAGAGTTTATATTTTCCGTTGGCGATGTCTTTTTCGTTCAGCGGAGTTCTGCATGTTCTGATAGGGTAGATGTCTCTTATGAGTTCAAGTACCGAATCAGCTACATAGTTGAAAGAAAATGGTCCGTAATATTCCGACCCGTTTTTTATTATGTTTCTTGTTTTGAAAACTCTTGGAAAAGGTTCTCTTGTTATGCAGATTGAAGGATAGGTTTTTCCATCCTTCAGCAGAATGTTGTATCGAGGCTGGTATTTTTTTATCAGATTATTTTCAAGCAGCAGTGCGTCTTGTTCCGAATTGACGACAATGTATTTCAGATTTCTAATCTGTTTGACTAAAACCTGTGTTTTCGGAGTTTGGCTTAAATCTCTGTTGAAGTATGAACTGACTCTTTTCTTTAGGTTCTTCGCTTTGCCTACATATATGATTGTACCTTCTTCGTTGAAATATTGATACACTCCAGGACTCTCTGGCATATTGTGTACTATGTTCAATATTTCATCTCTTGTCATATAAGTCAGTTTTTATCATGGTATCATGAAAATGTTCCGCGCGGAACATTCTTCTGAAATCATCTGCCACAAAGCAATAGCAGTATGCTTATGTCGCTTGGAGCAACGCCTGAGATTCGTGATGCTTGTCCTATAGTCTCAGGATTTATCTTTGCGAGTTTCTGTCTTGCCTCAGTCGAAAGCTGGTGTATTGATGCGTAGTTGAATTTATCCTTGATTCTTATATTCTCAAGTCGGTGGAGTTTTTCGGCAAGAGCCTTCTCGCGTTTAATGTATCCATCGTATTTAACGAGAATTTCCGCCGCCTCAATTATTTCCTCCTTGCGGTTGGTTATCTTGTCGGTCAGTTCATGTAGTCCGCCGAAGTGCTCGATTAAATCGTTGAGTTTTATCTCTGGTCTGAGGAGCAAGTCAACGAGTTTTGTTCCTTCCTTCACTTCACTGCTGTTCACTTTTCTAAGGAATTCGTTAGCATCGTTCTTGCGTACGGTTGTTGCCTTCACATATTCCATTATCTCGTTTCTTCTATCCTTTTTCTCGATGAGAAGGTCGTATCTGTCTTTCTTGGCAAGTCCTAAATCGTAAGACTTTTCGGTAAGTCTCATGTCGGCATCATCCTGGCGCAGCAATATTCTGTATTCTGCTCTCGAGGTGAACATTCTGTACGGTTCATCGACACCTTTATTTACCAAGTCATCGACTAAAACTCCTATGTATGACTCGTCTCTGCTGAGTGTGAATCTTTCGTCGCCTTTGCATGCAAGGTGAGCGTTTATTCCGGCTAATATTCCCTGTCCTCCGGCTTCCTCGTATCCTGTTGTGCCGTTTATCTGTCCAGCGAAGAACAGGTGCTTCACCTTCTTTGTCTCCAATGAATGTTCGAGCTGTGTAGGGTCGAAGTAGTCGTATTCGATGGCGTATCCAGGTCTGTAGATTCTGGCGTTTTCCAATCCTGGAATAGTGTGCAGCGCATTCACCTGAATGTCCATTGGAAGTGACGACGAGAATCCGTTCAGGTAGAATTCCTGTCCGTTTTCGCTCTCCGGCTCAAGGAAAAGCTGGTGCCTGTCCTTGTCGGCAAAGGTTACGATTTTCGTCTCTATGCTTGGGCAGTATCTTGGTCCTATGCTCTTGATTTGTCCGTTGAAAAGTGGTGAATCCGGCAGTCCTTTTCTCAGAATGTCGTGAGTGTCAGTGTTTGTATATGTGATCCAGCAAGGTTTCTGTTTCAGTGGTCTTGGCTTGAAGTCCATATATGAGAACTTATGGAAGTCGTCCTCGCCATACTGTTCTGTCATCTTCGAGAAGTCCACTGAGCGTCCATCTATTCTCACTGGCGTTCCGGTTTTCATGCGTCCTGTCGTGAATCCTTCTTCTCTCAGCTGCTCGGTTATGCCGTATGCTGCTGGCTCAGCTATTCTTCCGCCTTTTATCTGCAGTCGTCCTATGTGAATGAGTCCGTTCAGGAAAGTTCCGTTTGTCAGCACTACGGCTTTAGCGTGGAAAGTCACTCCCATAAGGGTTTTCACACCCTTGCATTCGCCGTTTTCTATAATCAGACTCGTCGCTGTGTCCTGCCAGATGTCAAGGTTCGCTGTGTTTTCTATGGTTCTTCTCCATTGTATAATAAACTGCTCTCTGTCGCTTTGCGATCTTGGACTCCACATAGCCGGGCCTTTCGACTGGTTCAGCAGCCTGAACTGCAGTGCTGTCAGGTCGGTCACGATGCCCATTTGTCCTCCAAGTGCGTCAATTTCTCTGACAATTTGACCTTTCGCTATGCCTCCTATGGCTGGATTGCAGCTCATCTGACCTATCTTATTCATGTCCATGGTGATGAGAAGCGTCTTAGAACCCAGATTGGCAGCGGCACACGCGGCTTCGTTGCCCGCATGTCCGGCACCCACAACAATGACATCGTAATTCAATTCCATATCTATTTTTATAGTAGTGAGAAACAGTGACTTCCTTTCACGTTCGGCAAAGATACTATTTTCTATCCTTATTTATTTTCTAAAAAGTTGTATCTTCGTGGATATATACAATGTATTCCGATGTTTTACGGCGCTAATATTAAGAACAGTGATGATGTGGTATTGAGAAAATATCACAGCTTCTTGTTGCTCGAGAAGTCTTTGTCAAGCAACACTATAGAGGCCTACGAATCAGACTTGCAGCGCTATCTCGACTATATTTCATCAAACAAGCTGGACTATCTGAAAGTTCAGTACGATGACCTTCGTGGTTTCGTGGCTGCGCTTTCCGACCTTGGCATAAGTGACAGGTCGCAAGCACGCATTATTTCCGGCATTAAGTCATTCTACAAGTTCCTTGTTTATAATGAGACTATCGAGGACGACCCTACAGAACTTCTGGAAATGCCTAAGATAGGCTCATATCTTCCGCAAGTGCTTTCTGTCGATGAAATCGATAGCATGGAGGATTGTATTGACATGAGCAAGAAGGAAGGGCACAGAAACCGCGCAATCATCGAGACTTTGTATGGTTCAGGTCTCCGTGTTTCGGAACTGGTGAATATACAGCTGAGCAATATTTATTTCGACGAGGAATATATGAAAGTCACCGGCAAGGGCGACAAAGAAAGGCTTGTTCCGCTGTCGAAGGAAAGTGTGAAGCAGATTCAGGACTGGCTTATATACAGAAATGAGCTTGAAATAAAGAAAGGATATGAGGATTATCTGTTCTTGAATAGACGTGGCGCACCTCTTACTCGTGTGATGATTTTCACGATAATCAAGGACCTCGCAAGCAAAGCCGGCATTGAGAAAAACATAAGTCCTCACACATTCCGCCACACATTCGCCACCCATTTGCTCGAAGGTGGAGCCAACCTCAGAGATATCCAGCAGCTCCTCGGTCATGAGTCTATACTCACAACCGAAATATATACCCATTTGACAGGAGGCTACCTCAGAGAATCAATAATGAAGTTTCATCCAAGAAATAGGCAGGAAAATCCCGATGAAAAGGCATAATGTTCCCCACGGAACATTCTTTATAAATTAATAACTCTCAATTATTTATGTCCGATAAAAAGAAGAAATATTACGTAATATGGATAGGATTGGAGAGAGGTGTGTTCGATAGTTGGAACGCATGCAAGAAGTATGTGGAAGGATATAAGGGAGCGAAATATAAGAGCTTCGAATCCAAAGAGTTGGCAGAAGAAGCATACAGCCGCAGCTATACCGAATATATCAATACAGAGACTGCCAATAGCGAAGTGAGGAAAGCGTCAAAGGCGCAGCCAAAAGCGTGGATTGATCGTGACTTGGATGAAAAGGGCGACTGGCCGGAGCTTAACTCCTGGTCGGTGGATGCGGCATGCAGCGGAAATCCCGGTAAAATGGAGTATCGTGGCGTTTACACCGCTACTGGACAAGAAATATTCAAGGCAGGACCTTTCGAGCAAGGCACAAACAACGTAGGCGAGTTTCTTGCTATCGTGCATGGTCTGGCGCTTCTGAAGCAGAAAGGCGAGAGCAATATCAACCTGATTTATTCCGACAGCGTGAACGGCATGTCGTGGGTAAGGCAGGGCAAGTGCAAGACGAAACTCGCTCAGACAGCTAAAAACGCGCAACTTTTTGATTTGATAAGGCGTGCTGAGAAGTGGCTGGAAAACAACCACTACACAACAGAAGTTAGAAAATGGAAAACCGAGGAATGGGGAGAAATTCCCGCTGACTTCGGGAGAAAATAGGGGAGTATGGTAATAGGATACGACGCAAAAAGAGCATATCTGAATGATAGAGGTTTAGGCAGTTATAGCCGAAATCTAATTGCCTTTATGTCTAAGTATTGTGCTGATGACAAGTTTCTTTTATATACGCCTGATCTTGGAAATAAATACGTTGACAAACTGAATTTTGAAAATACTGAGGTTGTAGCGCCATCCGGAATTAATAAACTGTTTTCTTCTTATTGGCGTTCGTTCAGTATCTTGTCGGATATTCAGAATAGAAATGTTGAAATCTATCATGGCTTAAGTCATGAACTGCCTTTTGGAATAGAAAAAACTCCGATAAAAACGGTAGTGACTATGCATGATGTTATGTTTTTGCAATTTCCAGAACTTTATCATTTCATTGATAGAAAAATTTATGAATTTAAATATCTAAGAAGCTGTAGAGTTGCAGATAAAATTGTAGCTATCAGCAAAATGACAAAGAGAAATCTCGTTGAATACGCTGATATTGATGAAAAGAAAATAGAAGTTGTTACGCAGCCATGCAACCCCATTTTTGAAAGCAGATATACAGAAAATCAGAAACTTGCATTAAGGAAAAAGTATAATCTTCCAAGTGAATTTATGCTCACTGTCAGTGCCATAGAGGCTCGTAAGAATCAGAAGAGAGTAATAGAAGCATTGGCGACAGGCAAAATAGATATTCCTTATGTGATTGTCGGGCGGCAAGAAAATGAATATTTTAAGGACATTAGTAATTATATATCAAGTCATAAGCTTGAAGATAAAGTGATATTTCTAAGCAATGTGCCGGATTCTGATTTACCGATAATCTATCAGTGTGCTACAGTGTTCGTTTTCCCTTCGTTGTATGAGGGTTTCGGCATTCCATTGGTTGAGGCAATGACATCCGGTACTCCGATTGTCTGCTCAAAAGGCGAATGTTTCGATGAGACCATTGGTTCTTCAGCGTTATTTGCTGATAGCAGCAGTACGGATGAATGGATAAATTCTATCAATAGGGTGTTGAATGATAGTGATTTACGTCAGAATATCATTAAAAAGGGACTTGATTTTAGAGAAAAATATTCCGAGCAGAATATAGCTAATAATCTCAGAAGTATTTATAAATCAATGCTATAGTTATGAAAGTGTGTTTTTTCAATACTGTGAAGTCATGGGGCGGTGGTGAGAAATGGCATTATGAAAACGCATTGGCACTTAAAAGAAGGGGCTGTGAGGTTGTGATATTTGCTAACAAAGGGAGCGAACTTTCAAAAAAGGCAGTTGAATCAAGCATTGGGGTTTATGAACTTAAAATAGGCAATCTTAGCTTTTTGAATCCATTTAAAAAGGCGAAGGTTAAGCGATGGCTGATTAGCGAAAGTTTTGATGCTATAATATTCAATACTCCTACTGATGTGAAATTCGCATCGAAGATAGCAAGAAACGCAGGTGTCAGGCATGTAGTTCTAAGGCGAGGAAGCGCGTTGCCTATAAAGAACAACGCAGTCAATAGAAAAGCGTTTGGCGAATTGAATATGGTGATAGCAAACTCGTTGGCA
>CAMHCZ010000112.1 GCA_946183755.1 uncultured bacterium
TTGTGCTATCTTTGTATATCGCATGTGCAAATAAATCAATAAATATATGGCAGACAAGAACTTGACATTGCTGGGAAGCAAACAGACAATATATCCGACAGAGTATAATCCGGAGCTTCTTGAGACTTTTGACAATAAGAACCCGGAGTTTGACTATTGGGTGCGCTTCAACTGCCCGGAGTTCACGTCGCTTTGTCCTATTACTGGTCAGCCGGATTTTGCCGAGATAAGGATTGCTTATATTCCTTCGGAGAGAATGGTGGAGAGCAAGAGTCTGAAACTGTATCTTTTCAGTTACAGAAACCACGGCGCATTTCACGAGGACTGTGTGAACAGGATAATGAAAGACCTGATTGCGCTTATGAATCCAAAGTACATTGAGGTCACTGGCTATTTCCTGCCAAGAGGCGGAATCTCAATATATCCGTATGCTAATTACGGCCGCAAGGGCACTAAGTATGAGGCGCTCGCCGAAAAGAGGCTTGAAATGCACGATTTGGAACGCTGAGGAACGCACCGATGCGTGGAACTTCTTGGCTCTCACCGAAGAAGAAGAGGACAGGCTGGCAGAGGAACGTGAGGACGATTACTAACCTAAAACGCAAGGATATGGAAAGAGAAGAACTGGCGATGAAAATAGCAATACGGCACGGATTTGATAGTGTTAGGAAAGCAGGAATACGTAATGGGTATGAGTATTTTCATATCTTTTCTTCTATGTCTATTGGACAAAAAACAGGAATGCCTCAATATGTAAAAATATCAAAACAAGGCACTTATGCTATTGTTGATAATTTCTCTGAAAAGATGTGGGCTCTCAAACAGGAAGTCTCATTAAATAAGCTCAGAGATTCCCACTAAAACACCCCACCACGTGGGTAATTTATATTGCTGCGCCCTTCATTTGCCTCAAGAAAAGTCATTGGCTCGATAGATGCTTTTATACCAAAAGCATCGGCAATCTGCCTTGTGTTTTTTATCACTTCATCTGTTAGTTTTGGTGCTGGGATGTTCTCATATACTCTTATGGCTTCTTTTGTCGCAGTTCGTCCGAATTTTGCTCCTATAACAGCATTTCTATATTAGAGTGGCTGTGAATAAGTTTTTTAAACTCCTTTGTCGATGTCGGGCCAGATGATTTTGTGCATTTGCAGTTGTATTCTGGCGTTGCTCAGTTCCTTGTGATTTTTCATGAAAGTCACAATGTCCGCATGGCTGATTCTGCCGCAGACGGCTGATAGGTATATCAGTGGCATTTCGTTGCCATAATGCGACTGAAGCATTCTCACGATTTCTATGGTTTTGCCGCAGTCTTCTTTTGTGCCGATGACGAACTTCACGACGTCTTCCTTCGTCAGCTCAAGAAAAGCGTCTTTGTCCATTCTGCTTTCCATGCCGCTGCTTGGCAGTTTGTAGTCGATGGTGAAGAACACATTGCCGGCGACACGGAACGGCGAGGTTTTTATAGAGCCGTTTGTCTCTACATTGACTTCGTGGCCAGTGGAGCACATTTCGCTTATCAGCTCCTTGATGTTGGGGTGGAAGAGCGGCTCGCCTCCGGTCAATGTCACTTTGCGGTACAGTGGGTTCAGCCTTGAGATTATCTCGTCAGAGGTTAATTCCGTGTATTCGCAGTTCTTTTCGGAAAGTGCGTATAGTGTGTCGCAGTATGAGCATCTCAGGTTGCATCCGGCTGTGCGAACGAATGTCGCGAGCTGTCCGCTGCGTTTGCCTTCGCCCTCTATGCTGTCGAATATCTCAACAATCTTGTATTTACTCATCGCGAGTGTATATAGCAGTGTTGTCACGGCTTTCGGTCACTTCGACCTTGTAGCATTTCTCTCCAAGTGTGTCGCAAACCCATTTCGCGATGTTTTCCGCAGTCGGATTGAAGTCGAAGATGTCGTTCAGCACCTTGTGGTCCAATGGCTCTTTTATGAGTTTCTTTATCTTGGAGAAGTCCATTATCATGCCGTTTTCGTCCAGTGTCTGGCTTTTCAGGTGCACTGTTATGTCCCAGTTATGTCCGTGAGTGTTGCTGCACTTGGATTCATAGTTGAGCGACAGTCTGTGTGCCGCGCTTATTTCTATTTTCTTTACTAAGTAGAACATAATCAGTGTTTTAGGTTTTTCTTTTCAAGATATATGTCAAGACCTTTCTTGCGCAGAAGACATGCAGGGCAGTGTCCGCATCCGTCGCCTACGACTCCGTTGTAGCATGTGAGCGTCTCGTTTCTCACAATGTCGAAAACTCCCAGATTGTCAGCCATTTCCCATGTCTCTGCCTTGTCTTTCCACATGAGCGGAGTGTGCAGTACGAACTGCTCGTCCATGGCGAGGTTGAGCGACACGTTGAGCGACTTGATGAACGAGTCCCGGCAGTCGGGATAGCCGCTGAAGTCGGTCTGCGATACGCCAGTGACAATGTCTCTGATGCCGAGCGAACGCGCGTAAACTGCAGCGATGCTCAGGAAGAACAGGTTGCGTCCAGGCACGAATGTGTTAGGGAAAGAGCCTTCGGGCTTTTCCTCGTCCATTTTTATGCTGGAGTCGGTGAGCGAGCAGTTTGTCGCGAGCTGGCTTATGAAATAGATGTCCATAAGCTTGAAACTGACACCAGCCCTTTCCGCGATAGACTGCGCTATGGCTGTCTCATGCTGATGCTTCTGACCGTAATTGAAGCTGATTGCGTAAACTTCCTTGAATTCCTTTTTTGCCCAGAACAGGCAAGTGGTGGAGTCTTGTCCTCCGCTCAGAACAACAAGAGCCTTGTTGTTCGGTTTTGTTGATATTTCTGCCATAAAAACTTGTTTTTAACGTGGTTATCAAGTACACGTGCCAATCATTCTGTTGATTGACGCTGCAAAGATATTAAAAAGGGCAGAGGCAGCAAATTTATTCGAAGACTATCAGCTGCTTTTTGTTGTGGACCTTTATCGCGCTGACCATTTCTTCGGACAGTTCTGCGGCTTGAGGCCCCATGATGCTCTGGTTTATGCGCCACACGATGTTGACCTCTTTCTCCAATAATCGGCACAGCAGATTGATGTAGATTCTGACCATGCCTTTGTTTGGCTGGACGTTGTTGTAGATGTCCGGTCCTAATGGTGCTATCTTGACGTAAATGCCTCTTTTCCAGCATTCTCTCACGACATACACGATGTTGTCCCAATAGTCGTACTGAACGGCGTCGGCAAAGGCGCTGCCATTTGTCGTCAGCGGCGCTACGAGATTGCCGTTGCGCAGTGCCTTGTCGTGATAGTAGTTCTCGTCGTTGTTATTCAGCAGGGCGCACATGTCTATGGCCTTGACACCGGCGATTCTCACACTGTCCAAATACAGGTCGAGGTCCTGATGGTTCATTGTCTTTATGACGTGAGAGCCGTCTATCGTGTACAGAGTGCTGAGTTTGGCTTCTGATATATACGTTTTCGCCGCAAATGCGGATGCAAATGCGACGAAAAACAAAGCGGCTGTTATGCTTTTTCTTAAAACATTGCGTCTCATATAATAAGGCTTCCGATCTGGTACACCGCCAAAGATACTAAATAAGCTAAAAGAGTGGTGTAAACCATCACGAAAATCGCCCATTTCCATCTTGACTCCTTGGCTATAGCTACGATTGTGGCTATGCAAGGGAAGTATATCAGAACGAAAATCATCAGTGTCAGAGCCACAAGCGGCGTGAAGACTTTTTCTCCTGCCTTAGGGCCGTGAACGTAGGTCTGCTGCTGGAGTTTCTTCTGCAATGATACGGAATTCTCGTCCGCCTCCTCGTCGGCTTGATAGAGGATGCCCATGGTGCTGACGACAATCTCCTTGGCTGCCATGCCAGAGAAGAGGCTGACACCGATTTTCCAATCAAATCCTAACGGCTTGATTATAGGTTCTATGGCGTGGCCGATTCTTCCTATGTATGACGCTTCCTGTCGTTCAGCTTCCTTGTCGACTGCTGCTTGCGCCGCAGTCTCGTCGTCGCCGTTGGCTTCAGCCTGCGCTATTATCGCGTCATAGTCCTGGCTGTACTCTGTGTCGCGTGGGAAGTAGCCCAGTGCCCAGATGATAATGGACGCGGTCAGAATCACGGTTCCCATCTTCTTGAGATACTGCTTGCCTTTCTCCCACATGTGTATCAATGTGCTTTTGGCTGTCGGTATTCTGTAAGGCGGCAGCTCCATGACGAATGGCACCTCCTTCTTTCTGAACAGTGTCTTGCTGAAAATCTTTGCCATGATAACAGCCATCAGCATGCCTGCCAGATAAACGACAAACAGCATAAGTCCCTGATTGCTTGGGAATATGGCGGCTATGAGCAGCAGATAGAGCGGCAGTCTGGCTGAGCACGACATGAACGGTATGATGAGCATGGTGAGCAGGCGGTCGCTGCGGTTCTCAAGCGTTCTTGTGGCCATCACGGCTGGCACGTTGCATCCGAATCCCATAATCAGCGGTATGAACGATTTGCCGTGCAGACCGATTTTGTGCATTATCTTGTCCATGAGGAACGCTGCTCTCGCCATGTAGCCGGTGTCTTCCATCAGTGAGATGAAGAAGAACAGGATGAGGATGTTGGGCAGGAACACCACGACACCGCCCACGCCGCAGATCACTCCGTCCACGATGAGGTCTTTCAGCGGTCCGTCCGGCATGTGTGTGCTGACGAGGTCGCCAATCCACGACACTCCGGCGTCAATCCAGTCCATTGGATACTGCCCGATAGCGAATGTCGCTTCGAAGATTATGAACAGAAACGCGAAGAAAATAGGGAATCCCCATATTTTGTGCGTAAGCAGGTCGTCGAGCTTGCGAATCTGGCGTTTCGACTTCTCGTTCGGCAGCGTTCGCGTCTCTTTCAGCGCTCCGTCTATGAACCCGTACTTGGCATCGGTGATTATGGTTTCCGATTGCTCAGAATACTCCTTTTCCAGCGCCTCGATTCTCCTTTCCGCTTCTGCGATTATCTCGTTGTAGTTGTTGTACTGGCTGAGGAATCTGCGTGTCTCGTTGTCCTGCTCCAGAAGCTTGATGGCCAAGAAACGCGACGACAGACGGTCGCCGATGGATGGGTTTTCCCATATCACGCTCTGTATGCCCTTTATGGCATTCTCGATTTCCGAGCCGTAGTTTATGTGAATGTGGCGCACTGATGGGTCGGCGTCTTCATATACTCTTATGATTCTCTGTATAAGTTCCTTTACACCAGTGCCTTTTGATGCGATTGTCGGCACAACGGGAATGCCTATCATCTTTCCGAAGTCGTCGTATCTGAAGTCGATGTCCTTGTCTTTAAGTTCGTCGAACATGTTCAGCGCTATCACGACCTTGATGTCCATGTCGATGAGCTGTGTCGTCAGGAACAGGTTTCGGTCGAGGTTAGACGCGTCGATGACATTGACCACGATGTCCGGCTTCTTCTCTATGATGTGCTTTCTCACATACAGTTCCTCAGGCGAGTATTCTGTGATGGAGTAGGTGCCTGGCAGGTCGGTTATGTTTATTGTGTACTCGCCGTACTTCAGGGTTGCCTCCTTGGCGTCAATCGTCACGCCGGAGTAGTTGCCCACATGCTCGTGGCTGCCGGAAGCGTAGTTGAACAGTGTCGTTTTGCCGCAGTTCGGATTTCCCACGAGGGCGATGTTTATCTCCTTGCCTTTTTTTATGGCGGAGGTCTTCAGTCCTTCGTCTATCGTGCCGTAGTTCTGGCTCTTGTCCTCGAACTGCTCAGTCGAGCTGACTATTTCTATCATCTCAGCCTCGGAGTTTCTCAGCGAGATGCGGTAGCCCATTATCTCGTATTCCACAGGGTCCTGGAGCGGCGCGCGCTTTATCACTGTCACCTTCTTGCCGGCGACGAATCCCATTTCGTTTATTCTCTTGCGGAATCTG
>CAMHCZ010000113.1 GCA_946183755.1 uncultured bacterium
TGCTGGGCGTGCAGGGAACTAACAAATTCCTGACAAACACGACATGGATTCTCGTAGGATTCATTGCTTTCGCAAGCATAATCTCAGCATCATTCTACGGTTCAAGTTCTGAGAAGCAGCAGGAAAACAGCGTAGCTCTTGAGGATGTCAACAGACAGGCAAACGACGCAGCTTCTACAACATCGCTTCCTGTGGGCAACCAGCAGCAAGCACCTGCAGCTGAGTAATCAAGACAAGACAAGCAAAAGAATTTTACGGGGGTAAGGGATAGAAACCTATACTCCCGTTTTCTATATAAAGGAAAACATCACTGCAAAACACATGAAAACGAATATTGCGAGACACATCATCCCTCTCATAGGGCTTATGGCGATAACCGCAATGAACGCAACCGCCCAGGACACCGACGAAGTCATATCAGTGAACAGGACATACAAGAAAATAGTCCCACTGGACAAGTTCAACAAGGAATGGACAATACAAATACTGTCGATGAAACGCACCCCGCAGGACGCGTCGTTCTTCGACGGACTGGACGTTGCGTATGAGATAACCGGCAAGGACGGCTGGAAAAGGTACTTCATCGGACAATACGACACAGAAAAGGAGGCGAGCGAGATACTCGGCTTGATAAGAAAGAAGAACGAAAAGTACAAAGACGCCTTCGTCGTGAGGACCAGCAGCGTGTCATTCAACAACGAATACAAGAAGTCGCACGGCGCCGAAGTCGATCTTATGCAACTGAGAGCCGACAGCTTAGCCGAGGTGAAAAGAGTAAGAGACTCGATAAGTGCCGAAAAGGCGATGAGAGCGTTCCACTTCGCCCCAGAGACCGTGGACAACGACAAGATCATAGAATCGCCATACAAGGACGCAGAGGCTGAAAATGTGGACGAGAAAAAAGCATACGCAGTGCAGATAATCGCCTCAAGATACCCTATCTACAAGAAGGAAATCATCGAATTCGACACCATAGAGGAATTCTACATGCCAGACGACGGCATCTACAGATACACAACAGAAATGTGCAAGGGCGACAAAGCCAGGAAATACCTCGACAGAGCGATTGAATCCGGATACACGGAAGCCGTAATCATCAACTACAACGTTTACAAGCCATATCTTGTGAGATAAGAAATACCCTTAAAGAAATTACACTATATTTGTAGAATAGCAACTTAAAAAACATACTATGAAAGCAGCAAAAGCAATCTTGGCAGCGGCATGCGCGATATGCATCAGCGCATCTGCGGAAATAAAGGTAACTGACCTGACAAAAGCGGAAATCCCTGAGCAGGCGCAATACAAAGGCGACCTCGTGGCTGCCGTGACATGGAAAGAAAAGGACGGCGTGCACTATGTAATCGAGAGCGAGACTCCTATGCTCCTGACTAAGGAAGCGAGAGCAGCAATGAATGACTACAGAATCGTGGAAAACACAATCACTGGCGAGAAAGACTCCATCGCCAATTACGAACTCGTGGAGAACAACGGCAAAATAGACACACTGAGAAACCTCGAGGCAGACTACAGAGTGAAAGGCTTGTTCACATACCATTACGTGCACAGCAAGAAAGGCTGGGATCTCGTGTGGAAGGACATGGACAATGTGAACCAGTGCTCATACAAGAACCTGACTGCCAACTACCTGACTAAGCCAATAATCACAGACCTGGACAATGACAAGAAGGCTGAGATATGGTTCGTTTATGTTCTTGGATGCAGACAATACCACCTCACACCACTCGGAATGAGAGAGGTCGTTTACGTAAATGGCGAGAGAGCTACCGTACGCGGACTGCAGATAACAAAGAGCGGCGACAAGACATACGGCGGCGAATCCAGAACCGACGAGAAGTTCATGGGACTGCCACAGGCAATGAAGGAATACGGAAAGAAACTCTGGCTGAAGCACGTCAACCAGGAATAAGGCTTACGGCTTTGAAAGTCCGATTTCAGCGGCTTTCTTCAGCATGAATTCATAAGCCGCATCATACTCATTAGGAATAAGGCCATCAAGGATCGCATCTTTGATGGCTTCTTTTATTACACCCACTTCGGCGCACGGAGATAGGTTGAACGTCTCCATGATGACCTTGCCGGAAACAGGCGGCTGGAAGTTGCGTATGCGGTCCTTCTCCTCAATGTCCTTCAGTTTCTTGCGGACAATGGCGAAGTTGCGCGAATAGCGCTTGACACGCTCAGGGTTCTTGGACGTGATGTCCGCCTCGCACAGCAGCATGAGAGACTCAAGGTCATCGCCAGCCTCGAAGAGCAAACGGCGTATGGCCGAATCGGTTATCTCGTCCTCCGACAGCACGATAGGACGCATGTGCAGCATGACGAGGTTTCTGACAAACCTCATCGGCTCCCCCACCGGCATTTTCATACGGCGGAATATAGGCGGAACCATCTTCGCGCCAATGTAATTATGGTTGTGGAATGTCCATCCCAGTTTCTTGTCGAAACGTTTGGAAGCCGGCTTGCCCAAATCATGGAACACTGCCGCCCAACGCAGCCAAAGGTCGTCCGACTTCTCAGCCACATTGTCGAGCACGGTAAGCGTATGACGGAAATTATCCTTATGCCCCATGCCCTCGCGCGTCTCAACACCCTTGAGAGCGTGCAACTCCGGGAAAATCAGTTCCAGAAGCCCAGCCTCCTCCAAAAGCAAGAAGCCCATCGACGGCTTAGGCGAAAGGATCATCTTGTTGAGTTCGTCGAGAATCCTCTCCTTGGATATTATCTCTATGCGTGACGCATTGCGCGCTATTGCATCGAACGTCCTCTGCTCGATATAGAAGCCGAGCTGTGTGGCAAATCTGATGGCGCGCATCATGCGCAAAGGGTCGTCGGAAAAAGTGATGTCGGGGTCGAGAGGCGTGCGGATAATCTTGTTATCCAAATCCTCCAGTCCGTTGAACGGGTCAAGCATCTCGCCGAATGTGGCGGAGTTGAGCGACAGCGCCAATGCGTTGATGGTGAAGTCGCGGCGGTTCTGGTCGTCACGCAGCGTTCCGTCCTCGACGATAGGCTTGCGAGAATCCCTGGAATATGACTCCCTGCGCGCTCCCACAAACTCGACTTCGATGTTTTTCTTGTGCACCTGAGCCGTCCCGAAGTTCCGATAAACGGCAAGATGAGTGCCTTTGCCGAGTTTATGAGCCACCTTAGTGGCGAAATCGACACCCGAGCCCACTACGACCACGTCAATGTCCTTGGAATGGCGCTTAAGGAGAATATCGCGCACGAATCCGCCTATGACATAACACTCAAGTCCCTCTTCATCGGCAACGCTTGTTATTATCGGGAAAACTGGATTATCAAGATGCTCCTTAAGATTCATAACCTGTCATAGTGGGATAAACGGAATGCAAAGATAAGATTTTTTGGCTGTTTAAGAAGCCTTGCCACGGCACAAGAGTCCAAATTGGCACATTAATTGAGTGACAAAACAAGAGAGCTGCAAGATAACGTTCAGACAGAGGCATTTTTTTGCTATCTTGCAAGACTTTTTTCGCAAAACAAGACATTATGAAGAAATTCATCTTACTCGCAATGATAATAGGCGCTGCCGCATGTGGCAAAACCGACGACCAGATGGCCATGGAGCAGTACGAAAGCGCCGACTCAGCCTACAAAGCCGGCAACCACGCCTTAGCCCTCGCCTACATCGACTCGCTCAACACAAAGTTCCCCAAGCAGGTGGCAGCACGCAAAAAGGCGAAAATATTAGAGCTGAACATCAAGATAGCCGAGCAGGAAAGAAACCTACAGACAGCCGACAGCATGCTGCAGATAAGCCAGGAGACATTCAACAGCAGCACAGGCGGTTTCAACTTCGAGAAGAACGAGAAATACCAAAGCGAAGGCAACTTCACCGTGAAAGGGCAGGAAACGCTCAGAATAGCTGGCAGAACCATGCTCAAGCCTTACATAACAGAAAGAGGCGAGCTGCAGATACACAGCCAATGCGTTGGCAGAACCGGACACACGAAAATAGCAGTCAGCTGCGGCGACAGAACCGAGGAAAGCGAGGAGATAGCCAAAGGAAGCGCCTATAACCACATCTACACAGCAGGCGACGCCAAGCACCAGACACTCGTGATAAAGCAGAACGCCGACAAAATAGCGAGCCTCATAGCCGAAAACGCCAGCGCTACCGTCAAGGTCACACTGATGGAGAACGGCAAGACAACAGCAAGCTATGTCATGAGCCAGCAGGACAAGAACGCCATAGCCAAAGCCGTGGGACTGTCGCAAAAGCTGAAGACGCTCATGGAGTACAAGCATCAGAAAGAAGTGGCAGAGAGGAAAATCGAAGTGTTCCAGCACTCGCTGGCGCAATACGAGGCAGAAGCGGCATTAAGCAATAACAACAACGAAAAACAACAATAACTAAAATACAAAAACATGAAAAAGAGAATCACAATCGCACTTGCATTATTAATCGGAATATGCACAGCAAGCCTCGCGCAGACCGACACGGCTGCCGACGAGAACGCACCGGCAAGAAAGAAACTCGAGGAAATAGGCAAACCGACATTCCGCCAGAGCATCTGGAACCCAAACAAGAACAAGAAATTCACCTACACTGGAGACAAGATAATCCTGCTGGACTTCGGTGCTAAATGGTGCAAGCCTTGCAAAAAGACAACGCCAATACTCGAGGAGCTCAACGCCGAATACGGCGACCAGATACAGATGTACAGCATCGACATAGACAACGAGGCGAACTCGAAGCCCGACTACCCTACCGTATTCAAGTTCGAGAACATTCCTGCTATCGTCGTCATAAAGCCGAACATGAAGAAAACGCCTGTTGCGTACAGAATCGGCGGCAAGACTAAGGACGAAATCAGAGCTCTCATCGACGCTTTGATAGCCGACGAGAAAAAGTAAAAATCAATTTTAATAAGCAAAACCGCTGCAAAAATGCAGCGGTTTTTTGTTTGTCCTATCGACCGCTCTTTCATCCTTGCGAACGAATAAAAAATCTCAATGCCGCAATGACACAGTCCACGAGGACAAAATCAATTATTTCTTGTGTTTATGGAGACTAAGACTTATTTTTACGAAACGAATTCGTGACACATGCATCCCGAATTAAGTTGATTATATAAAAAACAAAGATTATATGATACCTACATTTGAAAATTTTCTGTATCCTTTCCTTCTAATGTTGAAAGATGGCGAAATTTCAAATAAAGAAATGAAAAACAAATTAATAGCCTATTTCAAATTAACCGATGATGATATTGCATTGACCACAAAAGGAGGAAATAGGACTCAATTAGCAGACAGAATTGGTTGGTGTAGACAATACTTTAAAAGAGCATTGTTCATAGACACTCCCCAAAGGAGTACTTATACCTTAACCCAAAGAGGAAAGGACTACCTTGCTAGCCACACTTCACTAAACAAAAGTGATTTGATGCAGTATCCTGAATTTGCGGCTTTTGCCACAAGTAATGGAGATATTACCCAAAAAGAAGACACTCCTGAACCAGAAAAGGAACTAACCCCGACAGAATCTTTAGAAAAAGCATACAATGCCATCAACAATTACCTGGCAGAAGAATTGCTTGCTATCATCCTAGAACAATCACCTACATTTTTTGAAAGCCTTGTACTGAAGTTACTTGAAAAAATGGGTTATGGTAAGGGTATTGTAACCCAAAGAACAGGTGATGAAGGTATAGACGGTATCATAAATGAAGACAAACTTGGATTAGACATTATTCATATTCAAGCCAAACGGTATAAACCCGACAACAAGGTTGGAAGACCATTGATGCAGGGGTTTGTAGGTGCATTGGATGGCGCAGGCGTCAACAAGGGTGTATTTATTACTACATCCAGTTTTACTAAAGAAGCGT
>CAMHCZ010000114.1 GCA_946183755.1 uncultured bacterium
ATTACAACAATCAGAACCACGACTATAACGAAGCCGACCAACACGATAACAAGCACATATTTCATATCCCAAAGATTCCTGGTTTTTGCTTTTACGTGAGTTTTCGCATGGCTCTTGACAAGCGATATGCACTCGTCCACCGCACTGTTTATTCCCACATAAACATCACCCTGACGGAAATAAGGGATCATCTTGTCGCTGATAATCTTATCGACATCTGTGACATACGATGCCATGCCGTAGCCGGTACGCATCGTGACGTCCTCTTTTGACTCTATGGTCAGAGGCTTATAGACAATAACGATGCTTTTGCCATTCTGACCAATACCCCAGCCCTCGCGCAAACGGTCGGCAAAAGCCTCGATGTCGTAGCCGTGCAAGTCAGTCGTAGTGTAAACCAAAACCTGCACCGAGGTCTCCATGAGGAATGTCTGAAACTTCGATGTCAGCGCAGTACGCTGCTGCTGAGTGAACATCTCTGCCTTGTCGCAGACAAATGTCCGGTCGAAAGGGCGCTTGAACACATCGTCCTGAGCCGACGCCGCTACAAATGCGAGAAACAGACTTAGGATAAATATCGCACGCTTCATCTTGTACAACAATTAATGGTTTTTGGATTATGATCACGCCATTCCACGTTCTGCTTTTATGGCGTTGTATGCCTCGTTGACGGCTCGGAACTTCTCGGTCGCCTTTTTCTTGACCTCGTCGCCCATGGTGTTCACTTTGTCCGGATGATATTTCATAGCCATGCGGCGATAAGCCTTCTTCACCTCGTCGTCGGTGGCCGAACGGCTAATCTCGAGCACGCCGTAAGCCCAGTCGGCGCTCTTGGCCTTGGTCTTGCTGAACATTGACGCTATGGACGTGTAGTCGGCATCGCTTATGCCCATTGCCGAAGCCACCCTCTTGATGAGGAGTATCTCTGGCTGCGAGACGTCATTGTCGGCGTTGGCTATGTCGAACATCAGATGGAGCATCTCCAGACGACCGGAATAACTCAGATTCTGCGCTATCTGACGAGCTATGGGAATGACATCGTAGTTCTTCTTCAGCACATCGCGCAATATCAGAAGCGCATCCTTAGCCTTGCTTTCGCCATAGGTGCTCAGCAGGAACGACTTAACCACATCGAGCTCCGACTTCAGCACCTTGCCGTCAGCCTTCATCACCGCAGCTATAAGCACTAGCAGCGATATGAGGAAATCGTTCGGCGCTGTCCGGCGGCTGTCGTATGAGCGTTTGGTGTCACCAGAACCAATCTTCGGAGCATCGCCCGCCTCAAAGAGCATCGTGCCTATGATATACCCAACGACAGCGCCTATCGGTCCGCCCATGACGTAACCCAGTCCGCCAGTTATCCATTTGCCTATTCCCATAAAAAACGTCTTTATTATTACAAAAAAACCGGCAAGCAACAATCAATGTCCCTTCCCGGTCTTTTTATTTTGTCTTAGTACAAAAACTTTACTCTATGATAGTAACCCATCCGTGAGTGTCTGGCTCGTCGCCATACTGTATGCCACGCAGGTGGTGATACAGCTTGGTGCAAACAGGACCAGGCTCGCCGAAGTGGTATGTCTTGCCCACCTCGATGTCGTCAATCTTCTCGATTGGAGCGATAACAGCCGCTGTTCCGCATGCTCCAGCCTCATCGAATGTCTCAAGTTCCTCAACAGGAATCTGACGGCGCTCCACCTTCATTCCCATATCCTCGGCCAGCTGCATAAGGCTGCGGTTGGTTATGGATGGAAGGATTGAAGTTGACTTTGGTGTCACGTATGTATTATTCTTGATACCGAAGAAGTTGGCAGCGCCAGCCTCATCGATGTACTTCTTCTCCTTAGAGTCGAGATAGAACTCGCAGCTGTAGCCCAGGTCGTGAGCCTCCTTGTTGGCTCTCAGGGAAGCCGCGTAGTTGCCGCCCACCTTGAAGCATCCTGTGCCGAGCGGAGCAGCGCGGTCATACTGTCTGATTATGACATAAGGAGTAGCAGCGAAGCCACCCTTGAAGTATGGTCCTACTGGTGTTACAAACACGATGAATGTGTATTCTTTAGCTGGGTGTACACCTACCTGCGCGCCTGTGCCGATAAGCACTGGACGGATGTAAAGTGTCGCGCCGCTCTCGTATGGAGGGAGGAATCTCTCGTTCAGTTTAACAACCTTCTTAACGGCAGCCTCGAACTTCTCTGTTGGAAGCTCTGGCATAAGTGTGCCGCGGCATGTTGACTGCATTCTTTCTGCATTGTCCTTGACACGGAACACACGGATCTTTCCGTCCTTGCCTCTGTATGCCTTCAAGCCCTCGAAACACTCCTGTCCATAATGCAGACAAGTCGCAGCCATGTGCATGTTTATATATTCACTTGATGAGATCTCCATCTCACCCCACTTGCCGTCACGATAAGTATAACGTACGTTATAATCTGTCTTTCTGTAGCCAAAACCAATGTTTGACCAATCTAATTCCTCATTCATTGATATGCTGTTTTTTTTAATCGTAAGCACAAATCTACACAAAAAGCGCCGTCATTGTTCCTTTACGACACGCTTTTTTATTCTGCGACCACCAACTTGCCAACAAAGGCGCCGTTTTCACTTATAACTTTCAATACGTAAACGCCAGTCTGAAGACTTGAGACGTTTACGTCTATCTCTGATGTCTCGCTATACGCATGCAACGAAATCAACTTGCGTAAGTTCAAGTCATAAACCTCTATTTGGCATTTACCCAACGGCTCCTCGCCAGCGCTAAGCTTTACATTGCCGCTTTTTCGGCTGACAGGGTTTGGACTTATCGACAAGCTTGCCTTCTTCACCATAGCCTCATTTGTTGACACTCTCGACGAGTTAGGACTCGTCACTGCGTCTATCCACACAACGTTCTGGGCGCTTCCTGCGTCGGTCAGGGTCTTCCACTCGTCGCTGACCTTGGCGTAAGCCACTGCCGATGGAGCCGCCGTCTGAGCTGCGTATGGCACGAACTGTCCGCTTGTGGAATACGCAACATAGAATTTACTGCCGACCGGCACCGGATTATCAAATCTTATATACGTATCGGAGTTTTTAATGCCAGTCTTGGCTGCGTATTTAAAATAGCCCGAACTTACCACCCACTCCGCCGTGTTTGGCGTTGAAACACTGTGTGTGTAGATAGGCTCGGCATCCAGGTCATTGTAGATGTAAATCTCGTTCGGAAGATAGCTTGTCGATGCCACGACATAAACGCCGTACAGGTAACCCTCGCTTTCCGACGAGAATGCCTGCGCCACCATCGATGCCCCGTCAGGAGCCGAGAAGGTGTTGGTGAAAACATCTTCGGCAGTGAGGTTTGTCATGCGTCGGCACGAGTCAGCGCCGTAAGGATTTACACCGTCTAGCACCGTCAGAGATGTGTTGTCAGGATCGAGCCACGCCTTGAGCTGCTTGCCGGACTCGCTGTAGGTGTTCCAAGCAAGGTTCAGTTTCACAAACAAATCATTGGTTGGTACCGCACATGTGGAACTGCCACCCGAAAGCACGCCGATGACTCTGTGATAATAGTCGAACAACGGCGCTCCTGACGAGCCGCCCTCTGTAGTGCCAATCTTCCAACGGCTAACGAGCCAGTGTCCGTCTGGATAAAGGCTGGAACCTGTACTGGAATCTTTGAATGTCGCTGTGGAAAGCGTGTTGACGGTCTTAGCAAGCCTCCTCACAGTGCCAGAAGGATGATGAATGGCATAAGCCGGCACGTATGGATTTGTCGTGAGCGACCATCCTGCGTAATAAACACGAGCATCTCTCTCTGGCATGGACGATAGCTCGGAAAGCGAGAAGTCCAAATCTGACGAAACCGCTCTGAGGTAAGGCACAACGCTGTAGGTCTCCATAGAGCCTCTGATGTCCGAATTGCCAAGCGGCGACGCGTAGTTGAAGTATATGACTGCTGTGTTTGCTTCTTCATTAGAACTGAGACAGTGACCTGCCGTCAGAAAGTAAGGACGGGTGTGGCCTGCCGCATTGTTCATCAACACTCCCGAACATGAGTAGGCACTCGAGCCTGAGGCATACAGCACAAGACCTACCGCCTGAGACATTGCCTCCAAATCGCCCATGCCGTAGTCGCTGCAAGCGTCACTTGTCGATGAGTTCTGATAAGGCAAACGGCGGAAATCCTTGTAGCCCTGATTCACACGGCCAAGAGTCAGTTTGCGCGACGAGCTGCTGCGACCATTGGTCACAAGACTAACCTGTGCCTTTGCGCCGTCTATCACAGCTGTCGGCAGCACGCCAGACTCATGGTTGTCCGCCGATGTGTATGGACCGAGAAAAGCGCCATCCTCGCCAACGATGAAAAGCGTATCGCCCGGCAGCAAGTGGAATTTACTGAAATACAGGCTTATGTTTATGGCATTGCCAGCATCCACGTCATACGTCAGAATCTCCTTGCCGGACGGAGCCACAGTACGCTCCGCATAGTCCAAGAGCGAGATTTCAGCCTCCGTAGAGACAGCCACTCTGAATGGCGCAAGCGTGGCGCGTTCGGCCGACGAGCGGAACATCGTCGCCACCTTGTGGCTGTTTCTCGCATCGTCCTCGGCCTGCAGCGAGTCTATGTTAAGATCCGGCAGACGAAGCCCGGCTACGCTATACAGCGACATCGCCACTAAAAATGCTATTATTGTAAGTTTACGCATATCCTATTGTTTTAAACTGTCTCTCAGGACTACTCGCGACTCCGGCCCGAGATTGAACAGCAAGTCCAAGATGCTCAGATTCGGCTGGAATCCGTATTTCTCCGAGAACACCTGATAATATTCTTTCTGACAGAAATCATCCAAATGCGTCTTCGGCGTTATCTGATTTCTTAAGTCCAGTTCCACGGTCTGTGCCGGTATGTATGTCTCGCTGACGTTTATCATCACATCGTCCATCATCAGCAGCCTGTTGACTATGTCCATCGCCTCGGCGTTCAAATCGACAAGATAGTCAAATTTTCTCTCAAACAAGGGCTTTATGTCATCTTCGTAATACTCGAAGAACGGCGACATATTGTAAGCCGAGACGAGGCTCTGCCAATGCACATGCCTCCAGTTGTCGTCGTACGACACCTTCAGGTCCTTCATGGCAGCGTGGGTCAGGTCGGCATCATCGGACGACGACCGGCTCAGCGGCACTGTCAGCGCCATAACACCATTGGCTGAAAGGATGCTGCACTTGTTTCTGTAGGAACGCTTGACGTAGTGCTCACCCACATCCACCGTCATGCCGCCGTACTTCATCATCACGCTGTAATACTCAATAGGCGCGAAATACGACGAATATAGAACTGGCAGATTCTCCATATCACACTACTCGCCTGCCGACTTGAAGAAACGGTCCCATCTTATCCAGCCGTCGAAGAGCCCCTTGTCTGGGTTAAGCGACAGCCACACGAACAGCGGCTTGCCCACGATATGGTCCTCCGGCACATAGCCCCAGATTCTGGAGTCGGCGGAGTTGTGGCGGTTGTCGCCCATCATCCAGTAGTAATCCATCTGGAACGTGTACTTGTCAGCCTTCTTGCCGTTGATGAACACCTCGCCGTTTCTCACCTCCAGCTTGTTGCCCTCGTAGTTTCTTATTATACGCTCGTAGAGTGGCAGGTTGTCCTTGTTTATAGCCACGGTCGCGCCTCTGGCCGGTATGTAGATTGGTCCGTAGTTGTCCACGGTCCATTCTCTGTTGTATCCGGCTGGGAATGTCGTTCCGCCGCCTCTTGTGAACTCCGCCACGTTAAGCTCGCGCACTT
>CAMHCZ010000115.1 GCA_946183755.1 uncultured bacterium
TGTATATTCGTATGGCTTGTCTGTCAACACCTCGTTATACACATTCTCACCTATTATATAGGTGTAGTTGTCGCCAGCGCCTTTCACTGGAGTCGCTTTGTCAATTACCCATCTAACCTCGCTGACGCCGATATTGTCTAAGTCGTCTGTTGGCTTGAACTTTGTCGCTGGGTCGATACACATCGCCATGGTTATCTCGTCGGCCTCAATGCCGTTCAGCGAGAAGTTTGTCGTATTAGTCACGGCAGCAGAACCTACCGAATATCCGTATCCCACGTCCTTACCTTTCGAACCGTAAACGTATGCGTTGAATCCGTTAGGGTTCTTCAACGTGTAGCTCGCTCCAGTGTTCAAACCAGAATACACCCTATATGAATATTCTGTGCCTGGCACTACTGTCCAGCCGCTGTTCAGCTCCTCTGTTGTGCCATAGCTGCTGGTCAAGGTTGTAGAGTTGCATGCGCTTGTCTTCGCTGTTATCATCAAGCTGTGTTCCGAGATACCGCCGTTTGCTATAGCTGTGAATGTCATATCCTGAACCGCTTGTTCTGCTGGAGCTATTGTAATCATGGCTGGAGCACCATTCGCATCATCTCCGGCATTCTCTCCTGTAGTAAAGAATGCCACTCCGACAGGCTTCGTCGCATGCACATAACAACCCTTATTCTCTGTGTCAACATACTCATAGAACTGCGAAGGGTTCAATGTCGCAACCTCAACGCCATTGACAGAGACTTTTGTACATGGTTTTGACGCCACAATTCTTGTCACGGCGCTTCCGTATGTGTCAGGCGAACCTACAATATAAGTCGATCCCCACAAATGAGTAGGGAACAACTGATCGAACTCATAGTCGCCATTGTTGTAAGCGGAGTTCTGACCACTACCATGCTGCGTTCCGGCAAAGACAGCAATCTTCTTACACATGTTGCCGCCCTTCACGCCATCGTTTTTCAACACTATTCTTGTGCCGGTCAGGTCATTTGTTCCTGTAGCCCCATCTGTGGAATATTTCTTTTCTGCGCTTTTCGCTCTTATGAGATACGTTTGTCCTCTGCTCAACGAAATCTCTATCTTTTCTGGCACGACAGCAGTTGCATCATTGTCCAAAAGACAAGTCGGGTATATTTCTATGTCGCAATCGTCAGTCGCCACGATAAGAGCTTCCGAAGGAAAGTTGTTAGCATCTGTAGAATTTTTCTGTGAGTTGCCCGAACGGCTTATAACATAATACTCATTTCCCAATGCCTCTATCGGATAAACACAAGCCGCATCTGCAGTCTTGCTTCCGCTCAAACTCGCATACAAGGAAACTTTAATATCCTCGCCCGACGCATTTGTTGCGTGCGCATAATATCCGTTATCGTCAGGAACGTTTGACTTCACTGTATAGCAGTCTTTGTGAGTTCCAGACACTGTCACAGAAGTCTCTTCCGCACTGTTCGTCGAGGCAAGAGCGATCTCTGTTTTTCCTACGTTTATATTATGCGTAACCGTAGTTCCTGTTCTCGGGTTCGTCAATTCAAGCTTGCCAGCCACCTCGGAAGACACGAACAATGTCATTGTCTTCTCACGCTTTGGTCTGCCTCGCATGAATGAAAAATAGAACTCGCTTCCCTGAGTACTCTCTCCGCTTTGTATTGCCAGCACCTCAGGCATCGCCATCGCTGCTGCTATCATTATCGCGAATATCTTTTTCATATATATAATGTCCTTTAGGAAAATCTTGTGTTATATTATTTGCAGTTGCATTCCTTGTCTGTCACCGCTGGACTGCCGACTGCACTCACCGAAATGTATGGCACCATAATCTCGTTAGTTCCAGTGTTGGTTATGACAATCGCAGTAGTTGTATTGCTGTCCACTGTCAGCTGCTCCTCTACTCCGTCATTGTCGTATGCCATAGTTATAGCGCCGTCCTTGCTTGCCGCGCCTGCTGTTATGTTGTAATTGCACTGACCGAACGAGAATATTATCACATCCACAGTGCCGACCGACTCGGCTGTGAGCGTAAGCGACTCACCTGCTGCCAAACGGTATGCTCCGTTCTTGCTTGTCGCAGCACCACGCGTGCTGGCTTCGCTGTCGTATGCAGGACCAACAACAAACGCTGGCTGCTCGAACTCTGCGCCATCCATGTTAGAACAATATGGAAGATTCGCTGTATGCAATGTTCCATCCGCCGTCTTGAAGTCCTTGCTATAAATAAGTTCATTACCTGCTAAGTCTGTCAGAGAGCCGCTCTCTATCATTATTGTATAATCAGTCAAGCCTTCCAGACCACTGAACACTGCGCTACCCGTCATATTATCTGAACCGAGCGTAAGGACGCCGCTCCAAACCACAGTACCACTTGATTTCTTCTTTATTGATATTTTGCCAGCGTTTGCTGAACCGTCCGCCAGTTTTACCGGCTCATTGAAGGTCAACTGAAGCGGACCAGCCAAAGATGCCGCTGTCAAATCCGTTGGCTTGTCAACCGACACGACTATCGGCGCATCATCATCAGGTATAACATTTATCATGTAATCCTTGAACACTCCGTCCTTCTCGGCATTAACTCTGAATGGTTTTGACAATACGTTTGGCTTTACAAAAACCATAGGAATCACCGTCGTCGACGACACCTCACTCAGCGGAGAAGTCGTGTAAACAGGAGTGAATGGACTGTTGCTCAAATCAGAGCTCTTCATATAAACATTCACATTCGAGCCGCTTATTACTCCTTCTGCGAACTTGCCTGCGCCTATAGGCAACGAGAATGTCAGCAGGTCGCACGCCGTGCTTGGCTCCTCATACGCCACATTTATGGTGTATGTTGTGGAATTGCCGTCCTCCGAAGTTATGACAACCGACTGAGGCACAGAGTAATCTATATTCATAGCCACACCGTCGGCAACCGACGTTCCGCCACCCAGTCTTGCATTAGCGAGGTCATCAGAGAAATCTATCGTTGTTGATATTGAGTTCTTAGCTGCTGCGTTCTTTCTTCCGTCGCCGTAAGAGTATGGCAATGTCACAGTAACCGTATTTCCGCTAATCGTAGCATACCTTGTGTCGCCATCTATCACATACGCCAGTTTGTCAAGATTTCTGACCGTGCTGGCAGGAATTTTCTCTACTGTCACCTTGTAAAGGTAATTCTCTGGATTACCATCGTTATCCTTGTCAAATGTGAATGTGTACTCAATAGGATTAGTCACTGAATTGGTGAAATCCTGTGCAGAAGTCGGACCGACAAGCGTTCCGCCTGTTATAGTCGTGAAGTCTGGTGTCAGGCTTGTGATATCAGAAGCGTAAGGAACCAAGAAATGCACTGTAGTTGTGCTAACGACATCAGCTGTCACCGGAGTACCCGACACCACAACCGAAGCTGCAGATACCACCTGTGGAATTCGTCTTAAAGAGAAGAAACCACCCAGTTTTGACAAATTGCCGCCTTTAGCAAGATCCTCTATTTTTATAACAGAAACAATGTCCGGGTCAAGAACATAATGGTTAGTCTTCTGCTTTTCAGAATATTTGTTGTTTGTATTGTTTACGATAACATCATTAATAGAGACCTGAATGTATCGTGGTTTCGAAAAATCCGCCTGCTTGACATCCAGAACAGCCAAACCAAACATGTCATAACCAGTGACAGACAAGACTATCTCATTACCAGTATTATTGAACTGTGAATACAAAGCCTGAACATCCTTTCCGTGCAAAGTGCCAAAAGCTCCAGACTTTCCTAATTCTTCAGTATACGACTGACCATCGTTTGAAAACTTCGAGACAGATACAGTAAACCACGAAGATGAAAATGAAGAAGGTTCTTTATCTTCACTATATGCGACAACATGTTCATGTCCTGCTTGGTCATAAGCAACCACTCCATATTGCTTTACGCCATCTTTGGTGGTTAAAGCAAATGAATATGTTTCATACTGTCGTTCGTCAGAATAAGTATAAGTGCTTATCGGTGTTGTATTATCATCATCGTCCGTATAAGCATCGAACTCAGCTGAAGTGTGTGGCGTCAACGCAAAAGACTGTGACACTGGAAACACGAACACAGCTGCCAACATAAGCGCTGCTCTTTTCATTATATTTTTCTTCATAAAATCTTCGTTTGAAAGCACAAATCACGAAAATTTGCGCCTTTTTACTCATTAAAAGGCAAATATATGATTTATAGGGAAAGAAAGGTGATGTTTAATGTTGTTTTTTTGCACTCGCAGCGCTTATCATAACTCTTTTTAACCACAAACATAACATTTCAGACAAAAAGTAAAGGCAAGTGTCATTAACACTTGCCTCTGCTTTAACTTACTTACGTACAATCATAAGCAACAGATACTCAGTACGGAACTATTTCTTTCATAATCCTTGATTATCTTTCTTTAAAACGATAAGTGACAGAGCCTATCTGATTCCCCGTCAGCTTAGGATTGGCATTGAACTTTATCTTTCTTGCCTTAGCCATACACTCGTTGCGCAAAGCCTTATCGGATATAGTCGTTCCCTTGCCTATGGCGGTGCCTATCACGTTTCCGTTCTTGTCCACTGAGATTGTGACTATTATCACGCCTTCCTGATTACCAACGTAAGCAGGCTTCGGAATCGGACCCACAAGGTCGCGTCCTGATAACGACCAAGACTGACCATTGGAAACTCCGAGACCTTCACCCAATGGGTTGCCTGGAGTAGATCCAGTGCCACCTACTCTAGGTCCGTTGCCCGACATCGATGTCCCGCCCTTGCCAAATGCTCCGGCAGCCAACGCTCTCGCTTTGTCTTCCTTTGATTTCTGCGCTGCGGCGGCTCTCGCCTGTGCAGCTGTTGCGTTCGAGCCGGTGCCCATGCGAGCTCTCTCGGCGGCTTGCGCTGCTGCTTCTGCTGCCACACGTGCATCTTCCGCCGCCTTAGCGGCTTTTTCTGCTGCTATGCGCGCCTCTTCTGCTAATATTTTTGCTCTCGCATCGTCATACACCCCGCTTTCATCGGGTGCATTATATCCCCTTGAAACGCCACCGATTTCATCATCTGTTATTGGGGCACATATTGACACGCTTCCGAACGCGCATAACAACAATCCAAAAACAAGTTTTTTCATATTGAGATTTATTTTCCACTCATTTTGTTCATTTCCTCTTCGAAAGTCTTCTTAAACTTCTCATACTCATAATCTATTCGAAGTTTATCATCACTTGAGATGGAATTACTTATTTCACGCAGAACTTCTGGTCCACCCAATTCTATTGCCACATACGAACGAAAAGCACCTTCTGGGGTTTTCATCATCTTTTCACAAATTGGAATAGTTCCTTGCAATTTTCTTTTCACAATCGTACGTGAGATCTCCTGATACTTTGACTTGGCTTCCTCATTCATGCCTGACTCATACGAAGACGCATAATTATCAATCACTCGTTCAATCGTAGCTTCTATGCTCGTCGCCAAACGTGCACGAGCCGACTGCAGAGCCTTGTCTTTTGCAATAGTCATGCTGTTGCTGAACCCTTCGCCAGTTGCACGGAATGTCTTTTTGTCTGACTGGAACTCAGCACCCGTACAAGGTATCGTTATTTCTACATCTCCTTTATTAGAAGGAGTCTTGACTTCTGTTGTTTTTGCTGCGTTTTTCTTTGATG
>CAMHCZ010000116.1 GCA_946183755.1 uncultured bacterium
GCACAAGAGCAATATGTTGAGTCTGAAGAGTATGATGTGACTGTGTCACAGAGTGGCTCTAAGGTTGTTATAAGTGGAACTTATATTCCGGATGCAGAGGAACAAAGTATGACACAGCAGGAAATGTATCAGTATCTGAAAATGATTTGGGAATAAGATTAATTAATCCTTCTGAAAAGCTTACAAGGGTCGCTCAAATGGGCGGCCCTTTCTTTTTTCAAAAGCCTTATATTTGCAAATAGCAATTATGAGCATCGGGCAGAAAATAAAAACGATTTTGACAGTGGCGCTATTAAGCGTTTCTGCGCTTTCGTATGCTCAGAGGAGCAACTGCTACTGGGTGCGATTCGCCGACAAGAGCGGTTCTCCCTATTCGGTGAAACGTCCGTGGGAGTATTTGTCGCTGCGTGCCATAGAGCGCCGCGCGAAATACGGCATCAAGGTGGACAGCACCGACCTGCCAGTCAATCCTGCCTACGTGGACACGTTGCGCAGCTGCGGATTCGTGGTGCTGCACACAAGCCGATGGATGAACGGCGCCACGATAATGCCTACCGCCAATGCCGATTTTGTACGTCTGCGCCGCAACAAGTTCGTCGAGAGTGTCGAGTGCACGCTCGACCGCCAGTTTGTGGTGGAGCACTCCGACTGGGACCGCATACGAAAGTACCCCGACTATCCAGTGCCCGAAGCCAACAACGGCTACGGCAACGCCTACGACCAGATAAAAATGCTGGGCGGCGACTGGCTGCACAGGCAGGGCTTCACCGGCGAGGGCGTGCGCATAGCGGTCATCGACGGCGGATTCTTCAATGTGGACGGTGTCCGGGCGTATTCGCATGTGTGGAACGGCGGCAGGTTGATAGACGTGGTGGACCTGATGCCGGGACGTCCCGATGTGTTCAACGGCAATCCGCACGGCGGTCAGGTGCTTTCTGTCATGGCTGGCGTGGACGACGGGCGTTTCGTGGGCACGGCTCCCGATGCGTCCTACATGCTTCTGCGCAGCGAGGACGACCGTTACGAAGCGCCAGTGGAGATGGACAATTTCATAGCCGCTCTCGAGATAGCCGACTCCGCCGGCGTGGATGTGATAACGGCTTCGCTTGGTTACAGTTCTTTCGACGACGGCGTCAACGGCATAGACATAGACAAACTTGATGGCATGCATTACCGCATATCCATAGCCGAGGCCATGGCTGTGAAGAAAGGCATATTCGTGGTTAATTCCGTGGGCAACAAGGGCGCGACGGCATGGCGCACCATTACTGTGCCATCGGACGCGAAGGGCGTGATGACGGTGGGCGCTGTGGGCAGAGCCGGCATGCGTGCGCCTTTCAGCAGCTACGGACCTACAGCCGACGGACGTTTCGCGCCGTTGGTGTGCGCCTTGGGTAGGCGTACGGCTGTGCTGAACCATCGTGGCGAACCGTCGTACAACAGCGGCACATCACTCGCGGCTCCGCTTGTGGCAGGTCTGTCGGCTTGTCTTCTGCAGGCGTTCTCGTCGCTGTCGCCGGCGCAGCTCACCGATGCTATAATCTCGACCGCCTCCAAGGCTTCGTCGCCCGACGATGAGGTGGGCTACGGCATAGCCGATTTTCATGCGGCTTATCTCTATATACAAAAGAAATATTTTGGTGCTAACAAATAATTCGAGGACATTATGGCGGAAATACAGGCAATGACACTTACTCAGCTCAATTCGTATGTCGGCGAGGTACTGGAGTCATCGTTCCCGGAGGCTGTGTGGGTCAAGGCGGAGATAAGCGAGTTCCGCGTCAACGGCAATGGCCACGCTTATTTCGAGCTTATCGACAAGACCGGCGATGTGATAACGGCGAAGTCCAAAGCCGCTTGCTGGCGCAATGTCGTGCCGTCGCTTATGGGCAAGTTCCTTGACGCTACAGGCGTTAAGTTGACGTCGGGCATCAAAGTGCTTTTGCAGTGCGGAGTGTCGTTTCATCCAGTCTTCGGGCTTTCGTTGGTGGTCAGCGACATTGACCCGTCATATACATTGGGCGACATGGCTCGTCAGCGCCAAGAGATAGTCAACCGCCTAAAGGAGGCTGGCGTTTTCGACCTTAACCGTGAGTTGCCTTTTCCTGAACTGCCTCAGCGCGTGGCGGTCATCTCGTCGGCTACGGCGGCGGGCTACGGCGACTTCATGAATCAGTTGCATTCGTCGGGTTATGCATTCTATACTCATCTTTTTCAAGCCACAATGCAGGGCGACAAGACCGCTCAGTCCGTCATTTCCGCTTTGGACAGAGTGAACGAGCATTTCGACGATTTCGATGTCGTGGTTATAATCCGTGGCGGCGGCGCTACGTCAGATATGGCTGGCTTCGAGTCGTATGAGCTTGCCGAGTGTGTCTGCAATTTCCCGTTGCCAGTCGTTACCGGCATCGGTCACCAGCGAGACACTTGTGTGCTTGACCTTGTGGCTAATCAGCCGGTCAAGACGCCGACGGCAGTGGCGGAGCTTCTTGTTTCGGCTTTTGATGTCAAAATGGACGAGCTTGCAAGGTTGTGCGGCGAACTCAGACTGCTGACAGCGAAAAGACTTTCGCCAGCGGCTATTTCGCCGTTGGTTGGTGAATTGAAGCGTGTGGCTTTGGCGAAGACAGCTCAGCATGGCATGGAGCTGCGTTCAGCTGTGGAGAGGCTTAAAGTCATGTCTGCAAAACTGACGAGCGAAAAGAGGCATGAGATAGACCTCACGGAACAGCTCCTGAAGTTCGCTTCGCCGTTGGAGATTATGAAGCGCGGCTTCGCCATGGTCAGCAAGGACGGTAAACGCGTCCGTTCGGCTAAGTCGCTGAAGAGCGGCGACAGAATAAGCCTGCAGATGATAGACGGCAGCGTTGAGGCGGAGACGAAGTAGGTTTTGCTGATAATGAGTCTTTCCCCAAAAGAATTTGGTGAATTCTACTTGACCCGTGTGAAATATAAAGCCCTGTAAATCTATTTGCATTTACAGGGCTTTATGTATCGTGTGTTGTTTGTCGTTTATTCCATGTCTTTTGCCTTGCGTACCAATACCTTCAATTCATTGATATAGCCTTTGTCGTCGGATGGGATGTCTTTGAGATATTCCAAGAGTGATTTGTACGATATTGTTTCGCTGAACTTGCTGTCGTTTAGCAGCATGCCGAACATGGCGGCGGCAGAAGCGATTTTGTAATCGGTTGATGGGTTTTGACTGAATGAATCTTTGCCGATGCGGTGTTCTACTAAGAGGCTTTCGTCTTTGTCAGGGTGTTTGTAGCGGAACTTGATGGTGCAGAGGTTCTCGCTGCCGGTGGTCTGCTGCGTTACATATTCGCTCTGAACTGTAGATGGTGTGGCTTCGTTGCTATTGGCAGGAACAATCTCGTAAAGTGCTGTTACTGAATGTCCCGAACCCATGTCTCCAGCATCTTTCTTGTCGTTGTTGAAATCTTCATTGTTCAATAGACGGTTCTCGTAACCCACAAGTCGGTAGCTCTTTACTTTGGCAGGGTTGAAATCTACAAGCACCTTAACGTCCTTGGCCACAGTGTAAAGTGTTCCCCAAATCTCGGTGCCGAGAGCCTTTTGAGCCTCTGAAATGTTGTCGATATAGGCGTAATTACCGTTGCCATTGTCGGCGATGGTCTCCATCATACGGTCGTTGAGGTTGTACATTCCATAACCGAGCACAGTGAGGAACACTCCTTCTTTTGCTCCCTCCTTCACCAACTTTTTGAGTTCGCCGTCGGAGCTCTGACCCACATTGAAATCACCGTCTGTGGCAAGTATGATGCGGTTGTTTCCGCCTTGAATAAAATTTTCCTTGGCAATGCGGTAAGCCTTTTGGATAGCTTCACCACCGGCTGTGTAGCCCGATGCTCGGAGTTTTTCAAGTTCGTTGACGATGCGCTTCTTGCCATTTTTGTTGCATGGCTCGGCGGTGAGTTTAATGTCAGTGCCAGATGCGTAGGTGACGATAGAAACCTTGTCTTGCGGACGGAGATTATTGGTCATAAGTTTGAAACTGCTGATAAGGAGCGGAAGTTTGTTATCGTCGTACATACTGCCCGAAACGTCGATTAAAAAGACGATGTGAGATGCAGGGAGTTCTCTTGTGTCTATCTCTTTGGCTTTGAGGCCAATTTTGATTAATTGGTGCTCTTTGTTCCATGGACAATCTGAGATTTCGGCGTTGAGGCTCACTGGGTCAGCACCTTTGGGCTGAGGGTAGTTGTATTCAAAATAGTTGATGATTTCTTCAACACGCACACTGCCCATAGGTGGTTTTTGGCTATTATTAATAAAACGTCGGATGTTGCTGTATCCTGCCTTGTCCACATCTACCGAGAAGACTGATATTGGGTCTGTGGCAGTGCTTTTAAATTCGTTTTCGTCACGCGAGTCATATTTTTCTGTGTTCAATCGCACAGGACGAGGCTCTGGCATGCGGCTGACGGTGGCGCGGCTATGGAACATATTGCTTTTTCTCGTAGTTCCGTAGCCTACCACTACAAAATCACATAAATCTTTGTCACCAAGCTCTAATTTAACATTGACAGTGAGTGTGTCTCCGTCTTTTGCGGAGACGCTTCTTTCTTGATGTTTCATCCCTATGCATGCGAATTCGAGCACGCAGGTGCTATCATTAATGTCTAACGAGTATTTGCCGTCGAGATCAGTCATGGTGCCAGTGCTTGTTCCTTGTATTCTTACTGTAGTGCCGATGGCGGGTTCGTCCATGTCATCTGTTACTGTGCCTTTCACCGTGAATTTAGCAAATGTGTTTGCGCAAAAAAGAGTCGCGGAGATCGCGATAAATAATAGTTTTTGCATGATGTGTTTCCTGTGTTAATGGTTAGAATTTCTTCTGAAAGATAGTCACATATATTATTGTGAACAAGGAAACGGTGTTTTTTGTTCTGTTTTTATCACGAAGTGAGGGCTACATCTTCTGCCTGTGCAGACCTATTTCTATCACTTCAAGATTGCGGATGTCGGTGCCATCGATTTCGAAGCGGACTAATGTCCTCACGTTATGAAATCCGTATTTGCCTTCTGCGCCTGGGTTTATGTGCAGCGTGCCTAACTTCTTGTCGTACATCACCTTCAGTATGTGCGAGTGCCCCGAAATGAAAAGCTTCGGCGGGTGCATGAAAATCTCAGGCTTCACTTCCCTTGCGTATTTGCCAGGGTAGCCGCCTATGTGTGTCATCCACACGTCCACGCCTTCGCACATCCAGCGCTCGTGCTGCTTGAACATCACGCGGAGCTTGTCGCCGTCGATGTTGCCATAGACAGCCCGCAGCGGCTTGAAGGCGGCGAGCCTGTCAGCCACTTCGACTGTGCCTATGTCGCCGGCATGCCACACCTCGTCGCAGTCCTTGAAATGCTCGAAGACCTTGTCGTCCAGGAATCCATGAGTGTCCGAAAGCAGTCCGATTTTTTTCATGCCGCAAATGTAGTCAAAATAAACGCTTTCACATTATATATAAAGATTCAGGTTATAAATTGAAATTTCAGAAGTCGTTTTGCTTACAAAAAAGAACTTTTAAGGTATTTTTAATTGTGTATAATTGACATACAGCAAAATTCACTCTTTTTACTGAGT
>CAMHCZ010000117.1 GCA_946183755.1 uncultured bacterium
AAGGCCGATGAAGCATCAAAATTGCTGAAGACCCCGACCGATGTGCTCCGTTACCTCTGGTATGAGAAGACCGGTTATGCACAGATTATTGAACCTAAGACTCTCATTGCCAACGCCCGCAAACTGTATTACCACATGTGGGGACCGCTGGACAGAGGCGCGGAGGCTGCCGTGAGCATGAAGAAAAAGCTGATGCTGAAGTACGACCGCAAGGCTTGTCTGCGCGTGGCTCGCTGGCTGAACGCCATCCCTATGACTGCAAGCAAGGCTGCCGAAAACATGAATCCAAAGCGCGGCATGTGGGTTCGCATGATTCGCGCACTGCGTCTGGGCGAATATTCCCGCAAGAACGGTTTCGACCATTTGGCTGAACTCCTGGATGTGTTCTACAATCAGGATTACACGACCTGGCAAGGATGTGTCGATAAAGCACGCTCGGAGAATGACGCCGACAAGACCCTGACGCTGCTCAAGGAACGCCCAGGATTGTTCGCTCGCTGTCTGTTCGCTACAATGCTCCGGTTTGGCAGCGACAAGGTTATTGCCGCTTTCGAAGAGTGCGCAGACAAGATGCCGGCACGCTTGCTACTCTCGCTCGGTAACGCCGCAGATACTTACTTCGACCCAAAGGAAACACGCATAGCCCGTCCTATAACCGGCGTGACACGCCAGATAGAGCCAAATAAGCTGCTGGCTCTCTACGACAACGATGCGCGCAAGACGATGGTTGACGCTGTGAACAACATCTACAAGGCATATATGAAAAAACACTTTGCCGCACAAAAGACCGACGCAAAGACTGTATTCATAGACCCTGCGCTGTACAACATACCTGTGAGCGTAGGCGACCGCTCGACCACCGTTCAGGATGCCTCATGCGCCTTAATGGGCACACGCTTCCCTGTCGATGGCGATGCCGTGCGGCTGTTCATGCAGTGGGGCAAGGGACTGCATAAGCAGCACCTTGACATGGATTTGAGCTGCCGAATATCATTGCCGAACAACAAAATCGCAGAATGCGCCTACTACAACCTGACTTGCGTAGGAGCAAAGCACTCCGGCGACATTAGATCTATCCCAGAGATGGCAGGTACAGCCGAATACATAGAGTTTTCGCTGCCTGAATTGGAAAAGGCTGGCGCGACATACGCCGCTTTCACATGCAACGCTTATTCTACAGGCGCGCTGTCACCGAATCTGGTCGTAGGCTGGATGGATTCTGCAAATCCGATGAAGATTTCAGAAAAAAGCGGCGTGGCATACGACCCATCATGCGTGCAGCACATGGTGCGCATAAGCGAGAGCAACCTGTCAAAAGGGCTTGTGTTCGGCGTGCTTGATGTGGCTAAACGTGAGATTATCTGGCTCGAAATGCCGTTCACATCTCAGACACTGAGAGGCGCAAATAGCGAATCTATCGAGGCGCTGCTCCACAAGATTGAATCAAAACTCTCAGTCGGCGAACTTATAGACATCAAGGTCAAGGCTCAGAACCTGACACGCGCGGACAGCGCTGACGAAGCCGACGAGGCATACACCTATGAATGGGCGCTTAATCCAGCCGAAGTCACTTCTTTATTAACCCCAAACCAATAAAAGCCGCCCCCTTGTTTTCAAAGATTTTATTAAAACCCATCCGTTAAATTGTAATTTTATTTAAAAGGTGTATATTTGCATGATGTATGAACAAGTCAGCAATGAGTGTTCATACAATTACGGAAAACTTTTATTAATCAATCATTTAACAAAAAAAATGGAAAACTTAAACGCATCTCCTAAATTGACTTTCGGTGAAGCAGTAAAGGCTTGCTTCAAGAAGTACGCAACATTCAAGGGCCGTGCTCGTCGTTCTGAGTACTGGTGGTTCTGGGTTGTTACAATGATCCCTTCATGCTTGCTCAGCGCATTGGCTAACTGGAAGATGGGCGTTGCTGCTTCTCTTCAGGCTCAGGCATACGAAGCTGCTTTCGACCAGACTAAGTACGACGCTTTGATGAAGCAGGCAGAATCTTGCGATGCAATTTTCTTCCCATGCGCCATCATCCTCGGCATCGTAATGCTTGCATTGCTGTTGCCTTCATTGGCAGTTGCAGTTCGTCGTCTTCACGACGTAGGCAAGTCAGGCAAGATCATCCTTTTGGCCTTGATTCCATTTGTTAACTTCGTTATCGCAATCCTGTTGTTCGTATGGGCACTCAAGGACAGCGATCCAAAGGAGAATCAGTATGGTCCTTCACCAAAGTACTCTGCTGAGGCTTAATCCATAAGCAAAATAAAAAAATCCTCGTTGAGAAATCAGCGAGGATTTTTTATTGCCGTGTTCTGCCGACGGCTTATATCACCACGGCAGTGCCGCTCGTAGCCACCATCAGCATCGAGCCATTGCCGCCCACAGTCTCATAGTCTATGTCAACGCCGACTATCGCGTTAGCCCCCAGCTCCTGAGCGCGCTTCGCCATTTCCTGCAACGATGTCTCCTTTGCCTCGCGCAGCACTTTCTCATAGCTGCCAGAGCGTCCGCCTATCACGTCGCGTATGCTGGCGAAGAAGTCCTTAACGAAATTGGCGCCAATGATGGTCTCGCCTGTCACCACGCCTTTGTACTCTCTTACTGGATGACCTTCTATTTGTGGAGTTGTTGTAATAATCATTTTATTCACTTTTTAGGTTATACATTATAAAATGCCTTGCCGACATTCAACTACGCAAATCTATCCATATTTTTTCTATATTTATGCCTTTATGGGAAATACATATTAAAATTATAGAGCATGAATTTCACACACAAATTGCTTATCGCTGTTGCCGCACTCGGCATGACAGCAAGCCTCAGCGCCCAGAAAAACGACGTGACACTCTACTTCACCGTCGATGAGATGCCTGACCTGATAAAGTGCCTGCCTGCGCCACCCGACACTTGCAGCGCCGAGTTCACCAACGACATTCTGCGCTACATGTGGGGCAAGCAGCAGCGCCTCGACTCTGCGCGCGCCGCCATCGCCCTTAGAGACGCCGTGTGGTCGTTCGACGCACTGTTCGCCGAGTTCAGCATTCCGTTCGGACTCACGATTTCCAAGGAGGGCACGCCGGAGATATATAAATTCCTCGTCAACAGCCTTTCCACCATCGACCAGACACGCCGCCGCCCTAAGGCATACTACATGCGCAAGCGTCCGTTCGTGCGATTCAACGAGCACATGCTTTCTACTTGGGAGGAAAAAGATCTCTACACCAATGGCTCCTACCCTTCCGGCCACACTCAGCGCGGATTCGCGTGCGCCCTGCTGCTCTCCGAGATCAACCCAGCCAACGCCGACACAATACTCAAACGCGGATACATCTATGGCGAGAGCCGTGTCATCGTGGGAGCGCACTGGCAGAGCGACGTGGACGCCGGCCGCATAAGCGCGCCTATCGGATTGGCTCGCCTGCACACAAGTCCGGAGTTCCTCAAGCACCTCGCCAAGGCGCAGGAGGAGTTCGCAAGACTGACCGGCAAAGCGCCTAAAAAAGCTCAAAAGAAAAAGTAAGAAACAAACACGAACTTGCATAAACAAAAAAAGGGAGGCTTTCGTCTCCCTTTTTTCTTGTCATTCATGCCATTTGCAATGGCAATCTCACTTCCCCTTGTTCCATTGTTTTCTGACAAGTTTCGGCATGTCGCTGTAATTGATTCCAACCATCAAGGTCATCGTTTTTTGCAGTGTTGCGAAACATATCAGCATGATTATCGGACCGAATACATAGTCATACCACTCTCCCATATTGTTGTTGACGAGGTATGCTATCATCACCACACTGACTGCCAATTCTAACCAAGCGGTTGCCGCTCCTGGCGTGTAAAAGCGTTTCATGCGGAAAAGACGGATGCCCATCGTGTGGACAAATCCCTCGATAATGCCGAAAGTCGCCACGACCATTACAACCATAGGCACATCGTGGAAAACGAAAGGAACGATGCTCAGCAGAAGCAGCAAAATTCCAGCAGGGATGCGGCTTGCGCGTTTGGTTTCGTCACTCGGATTGATATTCACCATGCCAGCAATGAGATTGATGAAGCCGCCAGGATAGTGCCCTTCCTCCCATTCGTGAAGGATGAACAGGAACGCGTCAATCACGATAAGTTTCTGGATAAATGAAATCTCGCCCAACATCGCGGCGTAAACTAAAAACAGCATTGCGATAACGGTGTAGATTTCGAGTGCGTAATGTTTGATAAACTTAATCATAGCCTTTGGATTTAAAATGTTCGACAAATAGTTATCTGATTTTTTTGTAAAGGTACTTTCATAACACTCGTTCCTGATATACGTTTTTTATATATAAATGTGCAAAAACTACGATTTGAGTATTTTCTTTAGTATTTTGTGTTATATAATTGTACATTTACACCGCGAATCAGTAATAAAGACATGAAGCAGAACAATTCACTCCACCCTGGTATGCTGCCGGAGATGATTCGTCACAATCCCGATGTGTTTTTTAGTGACGACATGGTGTTTTTCAACGGCGTGCGCTGCCTTGTCTCGTCACCATTAATAGACAAAGTGCGTTCGCCTCAGTATGTCGAGATGGGGCGATTAGTCAGAGTCACATCAGGAAGCGCAGAGTTCCGCATCAACCTTCTGCCATTCAAGCACCAAGCCGGCGACATACTCATAATCCCTGAAAACAACTGCTTTGAAGTCGTCTCCGTGTCCGATGATTACGATGCTCAAGCCGTGGCTTTCCGTGATTTGCCGAGCTCTTTTCTGCGCTGCACTCTGCTCCGTCTTTCTGGAGAGGATTTTGAGCGTATAGGTGATTATCTGCAGCTTATATGGGATGTGCTTCACAGCGCCACAGGGTCCGTACATGTCGTCAGACACCTTATGATGGCTCTGATGGAAGACCTCAGGCTGACGGAGAATGTATTGGACTCTGGAACGACCGCACACAAATCGCGCGGAGAGCGGCTCATGCAGGATTTTCTCGAATTGGTCGCCGCTCACGGAACAACAGAACGCAGCATAAGCTTTTATGCCGAAAAGACATTCCTTACGCCTAACCATCTTTCTGCCATAGTGAAGCGGCAGAGCGGTCAGACTGTGATGCAGTGGGTGAACCAGCGCACCTTGCTCGAAGCCAAGATATTACTTGCAAACACAGACAGTTCCATAGGCGAAATCGCTTTCCGATTGGGATTTGACGAGGAAACTTCATTCTGCCGTTTTTTCAAGCGTGAAACAAACTGCACTCCGCTTGAATACAGAAAAAAAGCGTTATTTACTCAGAACCGGTAATTATATAAATAAAGAAGGCAGCAAAAAAATGCCTGTTATGTTCCTGCCTTGCGCGAGCGACCAATCTTTTCTATATATTTGCCATCATGCTAACTTAAAAACAACTACTGATATGAAAAATTTCGCGCCTAAACCATGGATTGTGCCACAGCCAGTGCTCATTATCGGCACTTACGACAAAGACGGAAAACCCAACGCCATGAACGCGGCATGGGGCGGAACGTGGGACATGAAGGAAGTGGCAATATCGCTCGGCTCGCACGCCACAACTGACAACC
>CAMHCZ010000118.1 GCA_946183755.1 uncultured bacterium
GATCATACCTTTGGTTAACAGAGAAATACCTGTCATCGAAGATACTTATGTTGATGTGAATTTCGGAACAGGATGCCTGAAAGTGACACCTGCGCACGATGTCAACGACTATATGCTCGGCGAGAAATACAACCTTGAGTCAATCGACATATTCAACGACGACGGCACACTCAACAAGAATGCCGGAGCAAGATACGAGGGCAAAGACAGATTCGAGGTCAGAGACATGATAGAGAAAGACCTCGCTGAAGCAGGACTTCTCGAAAAGACCGAAGCATACACCAACAACGTCGGTTTCTCAGAAAGAACACACGTCGTAATCGAGCCTAAGCTGTCAATGCAGTGGTTCCTGAAGATGGAAGACCTTGCAAAGCCAGCTCTTGAGGCTGTGATGAACGATACTATAAAACTGCACCCTGCAAAGTTCAAGAACACTTACAAATACTGGATGGAGAATGTCAAGGACTGGTGCATATCAAGACAATTGTGGTGGGGACACCGCATACCGGCATATTTCCTTCCCCAAGGAGGATTTGTCGTAGCCGAGAACGAGGACGACGCACTGAAACTTGCAATTGAAAAGACAGGTGATAAGAACTTGACCAAAAACGACTTGCGTCAAGATCCAGATTGTCTTGACACTTGGTTCTCATCATGGTTGTGGCCAATATCTGTCTTCGACGGCATAAACAACCCAGACAACAAGGACATAAACTACTACTACCCTACGAACGACCTTGTCACAGGTCCAGACATCCTGTTCTTCTGGGTAGCAAGAATGATTGTCTCAGGATACGAGTACAAAAAGCAGCACTGCTTCAACAACGTATATCTCACTGGTATCGTGAGAGATAAGCTCGGACGCAAGATGTCCAAGTCTCTGGGCAACTCCCCTGACCCAATCGAGCTCATGGAGAAGTTCGGAGCCGACGGTGTAAGAATGGGCATGATGCTTGCGGCTCCTGCCGGCAACGACATCCTCTTCGATGAATCGCTGTGTGAGCAGGGACGTAACTTCAACAACAAAATCTGGAACGCTCTGAGACTCATAAAGGGATGGACAGTCGCTGACATTGAGCAGCCAGAGTCATCAAAGGTTACTGTCAAGTGGTTCGAGTCCAAGCTCAGCGCATCCATCAACGAGATAAACGATTTATTCTCGAAGTACAGACTGTCAGAGGCATTAATGACCGTTTACCGTCTGTTCTGGGACGAGTTCTCTGCATGGTATCTTGAGGTCATCAAGCCCGAATATCAGCAGCCTATAGACAAAGCCACATATGAGGCAACTCTGTCGTTCTTCGAGGCATTGCTCAAACTGCTGCACCCATTCATGCCGTTCATCACAGAGGAGCTTTATCATGCAGTGAAAGAAAGAGACGAGAAGGACAGCATAATGGTAAGCCAGATGCCAAAGGCTGAGGATTTCGACAATGACCTTATAGCTGACTTCGAGACAGCGAAACAGATAGTCGCAAACATCAGAAACATCCGTCAGGCGAAGAGCATTGCGAATAAGACAACATTGGAGCTTGACATTGTGTCTTCTGACGCAAAGCTGCTCGAAAGCGTGATTTGCAAAATCGCGAATGTCTCTATCGTAAAGACAAGCGAGAAGCCATCAGCGGCTGCTACATTCATTGTCAACACTACTGAATTCGCAGTGCCTATCAAGGACAACATCGACGTAGAAAGCGAAATCAAGAAAATGGAAGACGAGATAAAGTATCTGCAAGGATTCCTCGCTTCTGTGGAGAAGAAGCTTTCAAACGAGAGATTCGTAGCTAATGCCAAGCCTGAAATCGTTGAGAACGAGCGAAAGAAGAAGGCTGACGCGGAAAGCAAAATAAGCATGCTCAACGAATCAATAGCAGCATTGAAGAAATAAACACAACAACATGAATAAAAAAGGATACTGCCCTATGTGGACAGTATCCTTTTTTAATGCTATGCCTATAAACAAATAAGGGTTGCCATTTGGCAACCCTTATTTATTTGTCGTATATAATCCGAAAGATTAGATATCGTAATTACCGATGAAGTATGGGTAGTTGTTACCATTCTTAGCCATCGCCATTCTCTTTCTGAGTCCTGCCTTATAAGCGTCCCAGTCAGTAATCTGAACTCTTGCTACACCAGATTCCATTGCTGCCTTAGCTACTGCGCATGAAACCTCCTCGAGCAAACGTGCGTCAAATGGCTTTGGAATGAAATACTCTTTGCCAAACTCCAGCTTGTCAACACCGTATGCCTTGCAAACCTCTGCGTCAACCGGCTTCTTAGCCAATCCTGCAATAGCCTTGACTGCAGCGATCTTCATCTCCTCGTTGATAGCAGTTGCTCTTGTGTCAAGCGCGCCACGGAAGATATATGGGAATCCAAGCACGTTGTTTATCTGGTTAGGATAGTCAGAACGGCCTGTAGCATAAAGGATATCTTCTCTTGCTTCCATTGCGTTCTTGTATGAAATCTCTGGGTTTGGATTTGCCAATGCGAATACGATTGGTCTTGGAGCCATAGTCTTAACCATTTCCTGTGTCAATACATCAGCTGTAGATACACCCAGGAACACATCTGCGCCCTTAACTGCATCAGCCAAAGTAGTCAAGTCTCTGTCTGTTGCGAAAGGCTTCTTTCTGTCGTTGATATCGGTTCTCTTCGTATTGATCACGCCCTTAGAGTCGCACATTACAACATTCTCTCTCTTGATACCCATTGAAATGGCAAGATTTGTACATGCAATAGCAGCAGCACCTGCGCCATTCACAACCATCTTGACTTCATCAATCTTCTTTCCTGCGATTTCCAAAGCGTTAACAAGACCAGAAGAAACGATGATTGCAGTTCCGTGCTGATCGTCGTGCATGAGAGGAATGTCAACTTCCTTCTTCAATCTCTCCTCGATCTCGAAACACTCAGGAGCCTTTATGTCTTCAAGATTGATACCGCCGAAAGATGGAGCGATAGCCTTAACCACCTCAACGAACTTGTCGATATTTGTCTCGTTTACTTCAATGTCGAACACATCAACATCGGCGAAAATCTTGAAAAGGAGTCCCTTTCCCTCCATAACAGGCTTTCCAGCCATTGCACCGATGTTTCCAAGTCCAAGAACAGCGCTTCCGTTGGAAATAACAGCCACGAGATTGCCCTTCGCTGTGTATTTATATACATCTTCAGGATTCTGCTGAATCTCCTTGCAAGGCTCGGCTACACCTGGAGAGTAAGCCAAAGCCAAATCTTGCTGTGTGATAGTTTTCTTAGTTGGAACAACCTGAACTTTTCCAGCTCTTCCCTGCGAGTGATAGTCAAGAGCCTCTTGTTTTGTGTAACTCATAGTTTATTTATCTAATAGTGTGATTATTTAGGTTTTTCAATTAGTACGCAAAGTTATACTTTTTATTCACATACGCCTACAAAATCGCGTAAAAAGCCTTAATAATAAACGTTTTTACAATATCAGCGCACCAGTAAGCGACTTTGTGTCACTCATTCCATTCTTTTCCATATACTCCTCTATTCCGTCTATTATCTTAGGACAAACAGCCGGATCTATGAAGTTAGCCGTGCCGACCTCCACTGCGCTTGCGCCTGCAATCATGAACTCGACAGCGTCTTCCGCATTAGATATGCCGCCAAGACCGACAACCGGAATGTTCACTGCGTTGCTGACCTGCCAGACCATACGCAAAGCCACCGGCTTGACGCAAGGACCCGACAGACCGCCTGTAACGGTTGACAGCACCGGACGCCTTGTCTTTGCATTTACCGCCATTCCCATCAGTGTGTTTATCAGCGAGACTGAGTCTGCCCCAGCCGCCTCTACCGCCTTCGCTATGGAAGCGATGTCTGTGACGTTCGGAGTGAGCTTGACCATCAGGTGCTTGTCATACGCCTTCCTTACCGCACTGACAACCTCAGCTGCAGCATTCGGGTCTGTGCCGAAAGTCATGCCGCCCTGCTTCACATTCGGACAGCTTATGTTCAGCTCGATAGCCGGTATGTTCTCTAATGCGTTTATCTGGCTGGCTGTGTAAACATAATCTTCAACCGATGCTCCAGACACATTCACGATCATATTTGTCGCTATATCCTTGATTTTAGGATAAATATGCTTCACGAAGTAATCTACTCCTTTATTCTGGAGTCCGACGGCGTTTATCATGCCAGAAGGCGTTTCCGCAAGACGAGGATAGGCATTTCCTTCACGATGAAGCTTCGTAGTTCCCTTCACTATTATGCCGCCAAGCCTTGAAATATCGAAGAAATCGGCGTATTCAAGACCATAGCCGAATGTGCCGGACGCTGTCATGACTGGATTTTTAAGAACCAGTCCTTTGCCCAAATCTACTGTTAAGTTTACCATTTCAAATCTTTTACATTAAACACAGGTCCGTCTGAGCAGACACATTTATGACCTTCCTTCGTATCCTCTACACAGCACAGGCACGCGCCAAGTCCGCAAGCCATCTTGTTTTCCAACGACACCTCGCAGCAAATACCCTTTTCCATGGCTATTTTAGCCACAGCCTTCATCATTGGAGTCGGACCGCATGTGTATATACGATCATAAGATTTGCCGTTAAACGCTGAATTTTGCGTAACAAAGCCTTTTTCGCCAAGACTTCCATCTTCAGTTGAAGTGAAAACCTCGCCGTACTTTGAGTAAACCTCAAGTTCAACCAAGTCTGATTTTGTCTTTGCTCCAAGAAGATACGAGACTTCAGCACCGGCATTTTTCAGTTCAAGTCCAAGTTGAAGAAGTGGAGCTATGCCGACACCTCCGCCGACCAGCAGGACCTTCTCCTGCTTTTCTGGAATTGTAAAGCCGTTTCCCAATGGAAAAACCACGTTTACAACGTCGCCTTCCTTCAGTTCACTCATCTTGCGCGTGCCCTTGCCTACTTTCTGTACAAGGAGCCACAACTCTTTATTCTGACGATCTACGTAATGGATAGAAATGGGCCTTCTGAGCAAAATGTCAGCGCCCTCTACGTAAACTTCCGCAAACTGGCCTGGCTTTATTTCAGGCAGTTCTGAGTCAGACACAAGTTTAAGAACGAAATACTGGCTGCCAGGCATGCTCTGATTGCTCCTGACCGCCATATCCCTTATCACTTTTGCCATTTAGATTGATTTAAATTTCACAAATATAGCACATATTTACGACAATCTAAGTCCGCATGCGGCTTTATTCGCAACCGTCAGCCTTCACCACTTCATCGAAAGTATTGTCCGAGTAAAACACGATAATCTTTTTTATAGCCTTAGGCTTAGCGAGTGGTTTAAATTCGTCTGCTACAGGCCTCTGCTCTGGCTCAGCGGCAACATTCGACTCTTTTGGACTCTCCTTTTCGGAAAAGTCTATCACGCCATCAACAGCGACTGGTCGAGAAGGCGTAAAAGCCTGCCCGTCCTCACTGTTATCGAGGCCTAAGAGCCAGTTGACACGCACATCCGGATAAGCTTGGCATATCTTCATTACCAAGGCAAGGCTTGGATTATTTCTGCCACTAAAGATATGGGATAGTTTAGAAGGATTCTCTC
>CAMHCZ010000119.1 GCA_946183755.1 uncultured bacterium
AAAGCAATGCCTTTTGACGACAATGTAACGATTATTAACGGAATCCACCATTCGTTGAAAGACGAGCAGGCTCTTATAGAAGTGGAAAACGGAAAAACAAAAGCTGGAAGGCTATTTGTTTATAGTATAGTTAAATCAAAATTGAATGAATCTGGTGTTGTGTATTTCTTGTTAATGCATGTGGCTTATGAAAGTGGTGCAATTAGCATAAATGCTCATTTTATGGAAAAAGGTATGACTGGTTATCGCGATGCTGCTATATGGGATTTAGCTTGTCGAGAAGGTGTTGTTTCTGTAGAAAATCAGGATAATTGGTGGTTTGATCCTTATGATAAGGATTTTAGACATCCGTTTCTGATGAATCTCTCTGAAAAGGAAGAGTTTGATGAGGCCTTTATTGAACATCCGCTCACTCAAGCCAGACAATTTGTTAAATTGATAATGGATAAGTTATGATTACAGATAAAGAAATAGGAAATGTTCGAGATATGCATAGATTTTTATAAAACAAGAGGATATTGAAATGCTTTTCTCTATATGTAATAAACAAAACCTCCCCGCAACATAAGTTACGGGGAGGTTTCTTATATGGTGTGTGTTTGGTTACACATAGTTCTCGACGTGCCAGACGAAGGCTCTTACTCCGAGTTCTTCCTGGCGCTTGTCCAGTTTGTGGATTGTTCTGAGCAGTTCGTCGACCTTGTCGTCGCTGACCATTGTTATGAGCGCTGAGTTCATTTCTGGCCATGTGTGCGAGCCGTGTCTTGGCTCACCGTTCTGTGAGCCTCTTCCCTGCACCTGCTCCCAGAAAGTGTATCCTCTGATGCCGAGTTCATCGAGCATGTAGAATACCTTCTCTGTGTTGGCTTGATTATATACTATAAAAACTGCTTTTGCCATGTTCTTTTAGTTTAGTCGGTTATTATTCTGCTCGGCATCGATTCTTCTGTCCTCGTCGAGAGTGTCGTTCATTCTCATGAAGATGAAGCTCTTCTGAACCTCGGCGTTCTTGTCTCTCTCTCCATGTCTTGCCATGAGCGAGTAGAGTATAGGCACGATGATGAGCGTGATGATGGTTGATGCTATGATACCTCCGATAACTGCCACACCCATAGGTATCCAGAGCTCGGAGCCTGCGCTGGTGCTGAGTGCCATAGGCACCATACCGAGCAGGGTGGTGAACGCTGTCATGAGCACAGGACGGAGACGGCTCTGTCCTGACAGTGCGATAGCCTCGCCCAGCTCGTAGCCGCGGTCTCTCATCAGGTTGATGTAGTCCACGAGCACGATACCGTTCTTAACTACGATACCGACGAGCAGTATGGCTCCAAGGGCGGCGATCATGTCGAAGTTCGTTCCTGTTATGAACAGCGCGAGGATAACTCCCGAGAATGCGAACGGCACGGACATCATGATGATGAACGGCTTGGCGAACGACTCGAACTGCGATGCCATGACGATGTAAACCAGCATGACGATGAGCGCGAGCAGCAGCACCATGTCCTGGAATGTCTCCTGCTGATCCTGGTATGTACCGCCGATCTGCACGATTACTCCCGATGGCACGTCGTATGCGTCTATCTTCTTCTGTATCTCCTGAGCCAGCTCACCGAGTGATGTTCCCACTGGAGTCACAGACAGCGTCACGATTCTCTCTCTTCTCTTGCGCTGGATTTCTGGCGGACACCAGTATTCCTTGACTTGCGCCACCTCTCTCAGCTTGATGTTCTGACCAGTTGGAGTCATGAGGTCGATGTTCTCGATTTCGTTCAGGTTGTTTCTGAACTCCTCCTTGAGTCTTACGATGATGTCGTACTCCTCGCCGTCCTCCTTGAAGTATCCGGCAGCCATACCGTTGACTCTGTTTCTGACGTACATTGACACAGCGCTCTCTGTCAGTCCGGACATTGCGAGTTTCTCCTTGTCGAAGATAATCTGCAGCTCTGTGCGGTCCTGCTCACGGCTGTTGGTTATGTCACGCGCGCCAGGGATGTCCTTTATTATGTTGATGAAGTCCTCGGCGATTCGGTTTGTAGTCTTGAAGTCGTATCCGTAGATTTCAACATCGACAGTGTTGCTACCCATGTTTCCCATGGCTGTGGAAACGTTGTAGGTGATTATCTCAGGCATCTTGTCGAGTTCCTTACGTATGGCCTCGGCTATCTCGAATATGCTTCTGTCTCTCTGGTCCTTAGTCACGGTTCTGACTCTTGTCACCATCTTGTTGTTGTTGGTTGCGTTGAAGAGCGATGCCATGCCGGCGTCGTCGTCGCTACCGAGAGCGGTTGATATTACTAATGCCTCTGGGGTTATTTCTCTGATCTTGTTCTCAATGTTTCTCGCTATGGCAGAAGTCTCCTCGACTCTGGTTCCTCTCTGCAGCTCTATGGTGATGTTCATCATGGAGTTGTCCTGGTCGGATATGAAGTTGGAACCGATAGCGCCGGAGAACACAGGTATGAGCGACAGTACGAATATGCCCACGATAACCAGGATTGTGAGCAGTTTGTGTCTCAGGCATGTTCTCAGCACGTTGGCGTACCATGCGTCAAGCTTGTTGAGCAATGGGATTACGAACTTGTCATACCATCCCATGCGCTGGCTCGACTCGACGAGTTTTCCGTCCTTGTCGATAGACACCTCGTGTCCCTTCAGCAGCTTAGACGCAAGCATTGGAGTCAGCGATATAGCGACAGTAGTTGATGTCACAACGCATATTGTCACTATCCATCCGAGCTGCTTGAACAGGATTACGGCCTGTCCGGTGAGCATTGTGAGCGGCATGAACACAACGACGATAACCAGTGTCGTCGCGATTACTGACACCCACACCTCGTTTGTTCCGTATATCGCCGCCTCGCGTGGATTCTCGCCACGGTCCACGTGCTTAGAGATGTTCTCGAGCACCACGATGGCGTCGTCCACAACCATACCTATCGCCACTGTCAACGAACAAAGCGATATGATGTTCAGCGAGCTGTCGACCACAAACAGGTAGATGAATGCGGCGACGAGCGATATAGGTATCGTCAGCGCGATGATGATGGTGGCTCTCCATCTTCCGAGGAAGAACAGCACCACGAGCACCACGAACAGCAATGCGTAGAATATAGACTCTGAAAGTCCGTTGATGGCGTTGATGATGTCGGTTGAAGAGTCGTAGATCATGTCCATCTTGACGTCGGCTGGCAGTGTCTTCTTGATTCTCTCAAGGTTTTCCTTCACGTCTGTGGCAATCTGCACTGTGTTGGCTCCGGTCTGCTTCATGATGATGAGGCGGACTCCGTCCTTACCGTTCATCTTCTCCTCAAGCGCGATGTCCTTGATAGTGTCTCTTACGACAGCGAGGTCCTTGACCTTCACGATTTTAGTGCCGAGGCTCTTTACGACGATGTCGTTAATCTCGCTGCTCTCCACATATTCGCCCTGGACACGCATCTGATACTGCTCCTTGCCCATCTTCACAGAGCCCGAAGCGAGGTTCAGGTTGTTGCCCTTCACGGCGTTGCCCACTTGCTCCAGAGACACTCCGTAGCTTTCGAGCTTCTTAGGGTCGAGGTCGATGTAGATGTATCGTTGTGGCGCGCCGGAAAGCGATATGTTACCGATTCCGTCGATTCTGTTCAGGTCGTTCACCACATTGTCGTTCAGTATCTTCTCAAGTCCAGGGTAGCTCTCGTCGGCAGTCACTGCGATCTGGAGCACTGGCATCATGGAAGATGAGAACTTGAATATGAACGGACGTGTACACTCGTCAGGCAGGTTGTCGTAAACCATGTCGATGTACGAACGGATGTCGTTCGTCGCCTCGTCGAGGTTCGAGCCCCACTCAAACTCCATGAGTATGACGGACATGTTGTCCTTTGATGTTGATGTTATCTCCTTGAGTCCGTCAACAGAGTTCAAACTGTTCTCCAAAACCTTCGACACATTGGTCTCCACCTCTGTCGCGTTCGCTCCAGGATAAGCAGTCATGACGGAAATGTATGGCGGCTCAATCTCTGGGAACTGGTCGATAGGCAGTTGTTTCAGAGAGAATAAGCCCAATATGATTACGGCCACGAATATGAGCGCAGTCGTGATGGGCTTGGTGATAGCGGTTTTGTATATAGCCATTTCTTAGAAATCTCTTTTGTGTTACTTTACGATGTTCAGTTTAACTCCCTTTACGAGTCTTCCTTGACCTGTTGTCACGATCTGGTCGCCCTCTTTCAGCGAGTCGCTTATCAGCTCGACCATCTCGTCGAATCTCTGTCCTACCTTCACAGTGACTCTCTTCGCGTAGCCCTTGTCGTTGACGAACACATAGCGCTCGTCTGAGCCCTGCAGCTTGAGCACTGACTGGTAAGGGACGATGATTGCGTTGTCCTTGCCGAGGTTGAGAGATGTTTTTGCGTACATACCTGGGCGGAGCTTGTTGCCTGGGTTGTTTATTCTCAGCTTGATGTTGAACGAGTGTGTAGCCTCGTCGATAGAAGGGTAAACGATGTCGATGGTTGCAGGGAATGTTTCGTCAGGGTAGATGTCGGTAGAGATTGTCACCTGCATGCCCTTCTTGATTCTTGGCAGATAGCCTTCTGGCACTCCTACGATAGCCTTCAGCACGTTCACCTGCTTGATGACGTATATAGGTCTTGCCGCGTACAGCTCGCCTGTCTCATAGTTCTTCTCGGTCACAACGCCGGAGATAGGCGACTTCACGAAGGTGTTCTTCTGCAGATAGTCGAGCTGCTCCTTAGTCTGGTCGTAGCTCAGCTTCACCTGGTCGTAAGCCTGCTGGCTGACGCTTCCGGTCTTCTTCAGAGCCTCCATTCTGGCGAACTCAATCTTCAGGTTCGCGAAGGCGAGCTTTATGTTGTTGTACTGTGTCTCGTCCATCTTCACGAGCATCTGTCCTGCGCCGACCTTTGAGTCAACATCAACATACAGCTTCTCGATGTGTCCCTGTATGGTAGGGGCGATGTTCACAGTCTCCCATCCGTCCAGAGTTGTTGATATGTCAACTATACGGTTGATTTCCTGCTTGTTAAGAGTAGTCACCTTTACTTGCTCAACTCTTACGCTGTCCTTGTTCTCGTTGTCTTCTGACTTCTTGCCGCAGCTGGTCACGATTCCTGCAGCCATTGCTATCAGACAGATTGCTTTAAACTTGTTCATTTTCATTTATTTCGTTTTTATTTGATTTTCAATTATGTCTTATTTGCTTGTTGTTTGGGTAAAGGAGTTCGGCGTGTTGAGCAGTTTCTCGAGTGTTATCTGAGCGTTTATCAGGTCGCTCATTGCGCTCACATAGTTGCTCTGTGCGACTATGAGGTTTGTGCTTGCGTTAGTCACGTCGAGCGAAGATGCTGTTCCGTATCTGAACTTGTTGGTTGTGCTTGCCAGCACCTTGGCAGTCACTTCCAGGTTCTCCTCCTGAGTCTTGTAGTTCTCGTAAGTGGAGTTGAGGTTGAATCTTGCCTGTGCATCCTGTATCTTCAGCTGGTCGGCTGTCAGTTCCAGTGTGCTTTGC
>CAMHCZ010000120.1 GCA_946183755.1 uncultured bacterium
TTCATCTGTCCATGCGTAAGGACGCTGGTATTCTGGTATAACAAAAGGTTTAACCCTGCCTGTTGTTAATAGCTCACGAACACTTTGCTTATTTACACTAATCGCTGTAGCCATATTGATTTACTTTTTTAGATTATTATGCAATAATAACTATTCTATGAAACTAACACCTATGCATTTTACAAAGAACGCTAAACATTGTCCCATATCGTGGTACAAGTTATAAATATTTATTAGACATTTTGCAAAATTCCAACATTTAAAAGAGAAACTTCAACAACAAAAACCTCCCCGTAACTTATGTTGCGGGGAGGTTTTTTGTTTGTAAACACGGATTAGAGTCAATCTATCTTTATTAACGGTTCAATAACAGCGAGCGCTTTTTCGTGCTTCTGCACTTGCTTGGAATGTCCTCCTGCGCGGCCACGTTTCAAATTATGACACAAGTCATTATATTTCACATGAATGGCAATCTCATTGCCAGACACCGCGATACGATTAACATACTCATCATAAGTCATATCCTTAGTATGAGTAAGCAACTTTAATGCACTCACTATTTTTTCATCCACACCTCGCTTCAGCAAGTCTTCAAAAGTAAAATCAGTATCTTCCACCACATCATGAAGCAAACCTGCAATTTGTTCCTCACGATTCATTCCTGCCAATGCCACTGCCATTGGGTGCAATATTACCGGATTCCCATCCAAGTCTTCCTGTCCCTCATGTGCTTCAAGCGCAATGCGCAATGCTTCTTCTATCGTAATCATTTCTATTGGGGTTATGTCTTAATATCGGATAATTCTTCAAAACAAATGGACTATCAAGAGCGCAGCCACAAGAGCCACAAGCGCCAGCACCGCCAAGATTTCCACGAGATAGCGCCCTGTCTTTTTTATCAGGAACACGCAGAAGGCTATCAGAACGAATATCGCAAGGTCGAATAATATCATGGCTTAGCGTTTAGGGTGAATGACTAATCGGAAACCGAGGTTGTTGCTCTTGGTGAACGGCGATGTCCACTTGCGCGCTGTGATGCGGCAGTTGTTGTACTCGTCGCACCAATGGCCGCCACGGATAGAGAACTTGCCGCTCTTGCTCGTCGTGGTCCACTCGTCGGTATTGCCGGACATGTCGAACAGCCCGAGCTCGTTAGGCTGCTTCAGAGCCACCGGCTGAGGGCCTTCTGTGTCGGTCTTCGAGGCGTACCAAGCCACCTCGTCGATGAACGGTCCGCCGCTTATCATGAAACCCTGGCTCTTTTGTCCGCCACGGGCTGCGTATTCCCACTCCGCCTCGTCCGGAAGGTCGAAGACCAAGTCCTCGTCCAGCTGACCGTCGCGGTGCAGCTTGCCGTTCAGCGCCTCGAGGAACAGACGGACGTCGTAATACGACACCCAGATGACGGGCAGCGAGTCGCCGACATAAGCCGCGTCCTTAGGCAGCTTCTTGAGCGCCGCCCACAGCTGCTGAGTCACGGCGTAACGCCCTATGTAATAACTGTCCAGCCTGACCTCCTCCACCGGACCTTCCTCATACGAGTCAAGGTCGTAGTTAGCTGCCTCGGAATCCTTGTTCTGCGCGCCTTTACGGAACACGCCGCCCTCCACCTTCACCATCTCCAGAAGGACTCCGTCAACGTCAAATGTCTTTATATTCTCCATCATTATAGTATTATCTCCATGCTTGTCTTATAGGGTTTCAGCCCCATGCTGTCGTAGAAACGGCGCGCCGGCTCGTTGCACTCCCAGACGTTGAGCGTTACGTTGTGGCAGCCTATGGACTTGGCGAACGCAAGCGCATGCTCATAAAGCCGCGAGCCTATGTGGTTGCCGCGGAAGCCCTCGCGCACGCAGAGGTCGTCGATGTAGAGCGTGGTGCGCTCCACCATGTTGCCGCCGCTGTAGCGCTCGATGACACAGAAGCAGTAGCCCACTACCTCGCCGCCCTCCTTAGCCACGAAGACGGGGCGGCCGTCGTCCTGAAGCAAGGCGCGGAGCTCGCTCTCGCTGTATTTGCGCTCGCCCTTGACAAAGAGGTCCGGACGCCCCTCGGCATGAACGTTATTCACCTGAAGCAGAAGCTCCAGAATTCCTTTCACATCGTCTGTGCCGGCTCTTAAGATTTCCATTTCCACAATTTTCTCGCAAATATACTCAAATTAACCCACCGCTATAAAACATAAGCACGACTATAACCGAGACTCACGCAGCCACACAAAAATATTATGAAAAAAACACTTGCCGAATATATGATTTACCATTCAGAATGTTGTATATTTACAATTCAGTAAACCTAACAAACATATATGAATACCGTTTTTGATTTCACCGTAAAGGACAGAAAGAACAAAGAAGTGCCTCTGAAGAACTACAAAGGCATGGTTCTGCTGATAGTGAACACAGCCACACAGTGCGGATTCACACCGCAATACACCGAGCTCGAGAAACTCTACGAGAAGTACCACAACCAGGAGTTCACAATACTGGACTTCCCATGCAACCAGTTCGGACAGCAGGCGCCTGGCACCAACGACGAGATACACGAGTTCTGCAAGCTGAACTACAACACTGAGTTCCCACGATTCAAGAAAATCGACGTGAACGGACCTAAGCAGATTGAGCTGTACAAGTACCTGAAGGAGCACAAGGGATTCGAGGGATTCGACCCAGAGCACAAGACTACGCCGATACTCGAGGAAATACTCTCAAAGGCTGACCCTAACTACAAGAACAGCCCGGACATCAAGTGGAACTTCACCAAGTTCCTCGTTGACAGAAACGGACTGGTAGTGAAGCGTTTCGAGCCTACAGAGAAGATGGAGAACATCGAGGCCGAGATTCAGAAACTGCTCTAATCAAAGAACCACAATAAAACAAAAGCGCGATTTTTCAGTCGCGCTTTTTTGTTGCTTACTCCACCAGCACGCCTTTGCCCTGGCGTGTTATCTCGTAGTCGTCCTGCGTGAGGTCCACGATGGTCGATGGGTCCAGAGTGCCTATGCCGCCGTCCACGACGTACTTCACCATCTTGCCCAGCTTCTCGTCTATCAACTCGGGGTCGGTGTAATACTCCACAATCTCGTCGTCGTCACGTTTGAGCGATGTTGTCATCATCGGGTTGCCCAATTCGCTGACTATGGCTCTCACTATGCTGTTGTCGGGGATTCTTATGCCGACAGTCTTTTTCTGCTTGAAGAGCTTAGGCAGACGGCTGTTGCCCTCGAGTATGAATGTGAACGGACCCGGCAGATTCCTCTTCATGAGCTTGAACGCCGTGTTGCTCATCTTGGCGAACTCGCTGACCATGGATATGTCGTCGCAGATGAACGAGAGGTTCATTTTCCTTGTGTCTATGCCCTTGTACTTGCATATCGCCTCCACCGCCTTGGGGTTGAAGATGTCGCAGCCTATGGCATAGACGGTATCTGTGGGATAGATGATGAGGTCGCCGTTGCGCAGCGCGTCCACCACCTTCACCACGTCCTTTATGTTTGTGTTCTGTTCGTAAAGTTTGATTATCATAGCCTGAAAACGCTGAAAAACCGGCGCAAAAGTAGTCAAGAATTGATAGAAAAACAAAAGCCACCGCATTGTTGTTGCGATGGCTTAAGCGCATATTTATGAAAAAAACTATCCGTAGATAATGTTTCCGTTCTCGTCCTTGTACTCGTCGAGTCCCTTCTGGTAAGTGTTCATGGCGCGGAGCGACATGCCGATGCTTGAGAATCCGCCGTCGTGGTAGAGGTTCTGCATAGTCACCTTGCGAGTGAGGTCGGAGAACATCACGATGCAGTAGTCGGCGCACTCGTCGGCGCTCGCGTTGCCCAGCGGAGACATGCGGTTAGCGAAGTCGTAGAGCTTGTCCATGCCCTTGACGCCTGTTCCGGCAGTTGTCAGTGTTGGCGACTGCGATATTGTGTTGATGCGGACGTTCTTCTCGCGGCCGTAGATGTATCCGAAGCTTCTTGCGATAGACTCGAGCAGAGCCTTGGCGTCAGCCATGTCGTTGTATCCGTAGAATGTTCTCTGCGCAGCCACATAGCTCAGTGCCACGATAGAGCCGTACTCGGCGATGGCGTCCTGCTTCTTAGCCACCTGTATCATCTTGTGGAACGAAATCGCAGATATGTCGAGTGTGGTATTGAGGAAGTTGTAGTCCAAGTCGTCGTAAGTACGCTTCTTGCGCACGTTAGGCGACATTCCGATTGAGTGCAGCACGAAATCAATCTTGCCACCGAGCACCTCCTGCGAACGCTTGAACACGTTCTCGAGATCCTCTACCGAAGTAGCGTCGGCTGGGATAACCTCGGCGTGCAGCTTCTCTGCCAACTCGTTGGTTGTACCCATTCTAACAGCTATCGGAGTGTTAGACAGTGTGATTGTAGCGCCTTCCTCAACTGCTCTTTCAGCGACCTTCCATGCTATAGACTTGTCATTGAGAGCTCCGAAGACTATACCTCTTTTACCTTTTAATAAGTTGTTTGCCATATTTCTGTTATTAAAAAATTTCTGCAAAGGTAGGAAAATTTAATCGTACTCCTGCGTTGTGCGGTAGAATTTAAAATTGTCCTGTCCCAGACGCTTGAACCACCACTTCTCCGAATAAGTCACTGTCGAGGTGTTCTCCTCCGACGGGATTTTCTTGAAACAGAAGAAGTAAGCGTCGTCCTCTGGCGAGTACCCGAGCCAGATGTACGAGTGTCCGTCGTCGATGAGCACGGCGTCGAATCTGACGAACTCCATCTCGTGCATGTATGGCGGATAGATGAGCATATAGTTCTCTCTTATCTCGTCCATCTCCGCCTCGGGGTTGTAGTAGCTGCCCTCGCCGTCGAAAGGCGTCTCTATCGTGGCGAAGAGGAAGTCGGCGTCGTTGGCCTTAAGCGCGTTCTTGAAGCTGTTCCAGTAGTTCAGGAACTCCGTCTTGTAAGGGACTTGCTGAGCCTCGACGGACACAAACGCCGCCAAAGCCGCTATCAATGTCAAAACCTTCTTCATAATCATGATTTTTGCGGGATTATTCATTCCATATCTTCCATGCCGCCACAGCCTGGCCGTGGAGCATCTCCAGTCCGTTCTTTATAGCCGCGCCCTGCTTCTCGCCCTTCTCCAGGAAGAGTGTCTTGGCTGGGTTGTATATCAAGTCGTAGAGCAGATGCTTGTCGGTTATGCACTCGTAAGGTATGTCCGGACAAGCGTCCACTGGGTACATGCCGAGCGGCGTGCAGTTCACTATCAGCGTGTACTCTGCCATAATGTCGGCGTTTATATCCTCGTAGCTGAACTGTCCGTCCTTAGGCGTGCGCGACACGAAGCGGAAGTCGATGCCGTTCTTCCTAAGCACATACGCCACTGCCTTCGACGCGCCTCCTGTGCCCAGCACGAGTGCCTTAGTGTGCCAAGGCTTGAGCAGAGGCTTGAGCGAGTTCTCGAATCCTATGGCGTCGGTGTTATAGCCTGT
>CAMHCZ010000121.1 GCA_946183755.1 uncultured bacterium
AAATATTCAGCTGGACTCCTACCTCATCTGACCTTGAAGCAGCAGACGGAGGCTCTGTAACAGTATCTGGTGTTACCTGGGACAACAGTAAACTTGGAGCAAAATTGGGAAGCACTTCTGCTTTCGCTGTATTAACCTTATCTAGCGGAACGTTCGAAGTCGGCGATGTTATTACTGTAACTATGCAGAACACGAGTCATCAAATTGGCATATTCTTGTACGACGCAGATGCGACAAAGTATGATTACGGCAAAGCTCCACTTAAAACATCAAATGGTTCTGGAGAATTGACTGCGACATTTGACGGAAAGGACAAAATTGTAATAGCCAGAGGATCTGGAACCACAATGTATTTGCAGAAATTAGTTATTGATCGTCCTGTAAAAACTCCAGCATTGAAGGCATTCCAATTAAATGGAATTGACGGCACAATAGACGAAAATGCAGGAACAGTAACAATAGAGCTTCCATACGGATCTACAGAGCCATCTGACGCGGAAATATTGGCTGCTTGTACAGTAAACTCTGCTGCAACAGAGCCAACAACCTATGATGCCGCAACGCATACAATAACTGTGACTGACGGAACAACTCCAAAGGATTATGTCCTGACTATCACTTACGCAGCAGCAAAAACAGATGCGACATTGAAAACTCTGTCATACGATGGAAATGCAATAAAATTGACAGACGGAACTTACTCATACGATGTTGAGTTGCCATTCGGAACCGTAGATATTCCTACTGTAACTTACGAAATGAATGACGAGACCGCATCAGCAATACCAACTCAGGCTACAGCTCTTCCTGGCGCAGCAAAAGTTGAAGTAACTGCACAGGACGGAACAACAAAACTTACTTATACAGTAAACTTCACTGTAAAAGCGACTGCAAGCACCGACGCCACTTTGAAATCATTAAAGGCTGGCGACAAAACTATAAACTTGGTAGAAGACCAATATGATTATAATGTAGAATTGCCTGCCGGCACAACAGAAGCTCCTGCATTAACTTATGTGTTGAACGACGAGACCGCAACAGCTGTAGTGACAAACGCGACAAGCGTAACAGGCGCAGCAAAAGTTGAAGTAACTGCACAGGACGGAACAACAAAACTTACTTATAATGTACAGTTCGCTCTTGCAAATGCTCCTAAGACATTGCTGGCATTGCCATTCAACAATGGTGTGAAGGGTTACATCTATAACGCAACACCTTCTGATCCAAATTACACAGCAAATACAATCTATGTGCCTTACATTGGTGCAACTACACCAACAGCAGGAGCAGCAACAGTAGGTGAAGAAACAACATCAGCTGAAGTCGCTACAGACAAAGTCACATTGTCTTCATCTGTTGACGGCTCTACTCAGGATTATGCATTGGCATTCATGCAGTTGACTCCAGAGACTATAGACCTGACAACTCCATATACTCACACATTCGATGGAACAGAGATTGGCAGCTGGATATACAGTGTATATGGATACGACTCATCTAAAGGATTAAAGTTCGCAAAAACTACAAATGACGCAAACAACATGCGTAGCGCTGAAGGAAAGACAAGAATCGTGTTTGCAATCCCAGCAGGTGTAACTCATGTAGAGTTGACTTCAGCAGGAACTAAGCGTAACATAAAGATTACAGCAGATGGTGTAACCACTGAATATAACGCTGCAAATTCGTACGCATTTGACTTAGCTGGCACAGAGGCATCATTAGTAATGGTTGAGTCAAACCAGACAGGTGGTGACGGCGGTTTCTCTGCAATCACATTGTCAGCTACATCAGCACCTGCAACAGGCGTTGACGAGGCAGAGGCTGAGGTTGTAAAGACTTACTACATCAGCGCTGACGGCAAGACTTACAACGCAGCAGTCAAGGGATTGCCACTCATCAAGGTTGAGGAGCTGAGCAACGGCACAATCAAGACAAGCAAGATCATGATTGAGGATTAAGCAATAATCCAACAACAATAGAGAAAGGGATGGAACAAGTTTCCATCCTTTTCTTTTTTTATATTTATGCTCTATAACATATCGTAAAAATCGCCTTGACACTGTGATATAACATAAAAACTCATTAAGTTTGTATGATGTTATAAGAAGTGAAGTTCAAAATAGAACTAACAACATGGAATTCTATACTATTTGATGAGCCTCTTTACAAACACTATTAACTATACTAAATCCGCATTGGTAACGGGATTCGCATTATGCGCCGCTGCCATGGCGTCTTTTGCGCAAAGGCCAAGCATGCTGCCTACGCGCACCCTGCTGATAGAGAAAGACACCGTAATCTACGCAAACGAATCTATAACAACACTCACTGCCGGTGACACTGCGAACTGGGTGTGCGTGCCTCAGCATTACTTAAAAGATAAAACGTACAGCAGCGAGGATATGGGTGTAGCCACAGGAACAAGACAATGCGAAGGCGTCGCAGCTGGCGGTACAAAAACCAAGATTTACCCTTACAGCACATCGTCCATCCTGCACATGAACGTCAGCAATGTCAGGACAGCCAGAGTGTACATGGTGATAGACAACAACAACCGAGGCGCAAGAATACATGCGAACAAAGTTAGCGAGATAACATCCGAGACTCAGGATTTGACTCAAAGCGGACGAACAGAAGAAACCCAGATAACTTCAAACAACACCAACAAGGAGATGGACTTCGTGCTGGATATGAAGGACCTGGAGCCTAAAGACAATTACATACTCACCGTGCGCGGATTCGGCACAGCCTCATCATACTCATACTTGTACGCAGTGAAGCTTTATGCAGCCAACACTCCGACACTGAGGCTCGAAAGTGGTGATCCAAAGACCATCGTGACTGCCAGAAGCGCCATTGAGCCAATCGTGATAAGGTGGACCAACCCGAATGGCAACACCGAAGTCCCAACAATAAACTGGACAAACGGAAGCAAGCCAGGATGGATGAGTGTGGTGATGGACGGCAGCAAAAAGACAATCACAATAAGCGGCACACCTGAAAACAATTCATACGAGACAGCCGATACCCTGAAATATGAAATCAGCATAGCCGGAGGCAACACGATAAACTGCAGCCTGAAGGTGGACAAACACGACGACCCTGCCCCACTGTTCAGCACCAAGGAACTGAACCACAGCTATCTGCCAGGCGAAGAAGCCAACTTCACAGTGTCCTACAGCTACGCGAAAAGCGTGAGCGTGACAGGACTTCCCGAAGGATTCTGCTACAACGACAACAACGGCACTGTAACCATAACCGGACTGATGGGCGAGCAGAGCGAATACCCTAAAGTGTATAACTACACGATAACACCTACACCGCTCGACGACTACAACGGAGAGATAATCCCATACCACGGAACGATAACAGCCATATCGCCTACAGCGCCAAGAGTGGCTTTCGTGTACACAAACGACAACATCGACGAACTGGATGCCATAGGCAAAGTATACAACGTGGTGAACACCAACTACAATGTGACAGCCATACCGAGCGAGGAAATCGGAGAATACGACGCCGAGATACTCGCGCCATACGACCTGATTGTGCTGCACGAGTCGGCCAACAGTTCAAGCTCCGGAGCGCTGAACGTAGGCACATGGATAGGCAACAAGCCGGTGCTCAACACCAAGGCGCACATGTACGGCAAAGACAACTGGCCTATGATGGGCGCAAACGTCACTGACGAGGGCGACGGCTACGCCAGCATCAGCGACATATACAGAAACCACAGAATCTTCAACGGCATCGACACTGAATACGGCACGATAGACATTAGCGGAAACATTAGAGGCGTGTACCTGCCAGGCAAGAAAGAGTCTGTCATCTATTCAATAGCATCAAATTCCGCAGGAAACACAGCCATAATCGAGGAGAACAACGGAAACACCGGAAGCAACAAATACATGATGATAGCTATCGGCTCCGACAATCCAGAGAAAGCCATAGAAGAGAGTCTGACAACCGACGGCCGTAAGCTCGTAAAGAACGCCTGCGACTACCTTCTGAACAACAACGAGCTGTGGACAACGACAGAAAGAAGCAAGGAAGCGGAGATTAAGAGTCTCACGCTCAATGGCGCGACCGGAGTTTTCGACGGCGAATACATCTACGTCCGACTGCTTGCCGACACCACTGAGACGAGTGAACTCACACATGTGATACCAAACATCGTGATATCCGACAACGCCACAATAACAAACGACGGAGTGGCAATGGACTTCAGCAACGAGAAAGAAGTGCACTACACCGTCACAAGCGAGGACAACAACTACTCGACTACATACACCGTCGTTGTGGAGCTGATAGACGCAGCACTGGAAACACCATACTTAGACTCGATAGGAGGTGCCGGTCTGGAATATTACAAGCCAGAAGCGATATACAGCCGCAACGGAACACTGACATACATGCCGGCATACGCCAAGGAAGACGCAGCGCTATGGACACAGAGCGGCGAGGCTGAAGGCACAGCCAGCGTGCTGAGAATAAGCGCAAACGCCAGCCTGACCATCATGGTGAAGGATCCAAGCACAGTGACCGTGGGCATGTCAGCGACCGGAGGACGTGAGTTCAAGGCATACATAGACGGAACGATGATCTCGACAACAAAGGTCAAGTCGCTCGCCAAAGCGGAGATAAACGTGGATGTGAACCTCCCAGGCGTGCACTTCATAACAATCGACAACATCGGTACAGGAAACTCTGTGATAGGCTTCATCAAGATAACATCAATGAACACAACTTCTGTCATAACATCCGAGACCACAGAGTCCGACAACGACAAGGAAGTTGTAAGCACAGAGTATTACACCTTCGATGGAAAGAAGATAGGCAACAACGTGATGACAGAGACTCCGGTGATAAAAGTGACAAAATTCAGCAACGGAAGCATCAGCGTGGACAAGGTGCAGAAGATAAAGTAACCAAACAAAACAGAACAATAAAAACAAGAAATGTCTAAATACACAATCACAGACACAAGGAAAGTAACGACAAAGCGTTTCCTTGAGATGAAGCAAAAGGGCGAGAAGATAAGCATGCTCACCAGTTATGACTACACTACTGCGAGCGTTGTTGACGCCGCCGGAATAGACTCGATACTCGTGGGCGACTCCGCCGCGAACGTAATGGCTGGATACAGCACTACCCTGCCGATGACACTCGACCAAATGATATACCACGCAAGCAGCGTAGTGAGAGCGGTGAAGAGAGCTCTTGTGGTTGTGGATATGCCTTTCGGAACATACCAGGGAAACGCCGACTTGGCATTAGAGTCGGCTGTGAGAATAATGAAAGAAAGCGGCGCCGACGCTCTGAAGCTCGAGGGAGGCGAGGAGATACTTCCCTCAGTGAAAAAGATACTCAGCGCGGGAATTCCTATATGCGGACACTTGGGACTGACGCCGCAGTCGATAAACAAGTTCGGAAGCTATGTGGT
>CAMHCZ010000122.1 GCA_946183755.1 uncultured bacterium
GACATCGGCATTCTCCTTCTTCATCCTCTCTGCTATCTCAGTCAGATTCTGAGGGATCGGCTCCGGATTATGCGAGAAGTTGCCTGTAGGCTCGCCGTTAAGCACCACCACATCGTCCACGCCAATAGCCTTGAGCAGCTTAGGTATCGCGATGCCGCCGACAGAGTTCACCGTGTCTATCACGACCTTGAAACCAGCCTTCTTTATCGCATCAACATCCACAAGATTCAGTTTCTTGACCATCTCGACATGCTTGTCGGCATAGTCGCCAACATGCTCCACTTTGCCGAGCGAGTCAACGTCAGCAAAGTCAAAATCCTCTTTTTCCGCTATATCAAGAACATCGTTGCCTTCCTGTTTATCAAGGAACTCACCGTCCTTGTTCAGCAATTTGAGCGCATTCCAGTGTTTTGGATTATGGCTCGCAGTTATGATTATGCCACCCGACGCCTTTTCGTTGGTCACTGCCAATTCGGTCGTTGGGGTTGTCGCCAAGTCAATATCCACAACATCCACACCCATTCCGATAAGTGTACCGATGACAACATCCTTGACCATCGGGCCAGACATTCTCGCATCCCTGCCAACGACTATCTTTCCGGCAGCGCCGTACTTACGCTTATTCCAAGTGGCATACGCCGCTGTGAACTTCACAATATCCAGAGGGTTGAGTCCGTCACCAGGCTTGCCGCCTATGGTTCCTCTGATTCCTGAAATAGATTTAATAAGTGTCATATTGTTAGATATGTGTATGTTACGTCGATTATTTGTTAGCCAGTTTTATCGTCATTTCGTAAAGGTACGGAGTGACAGCGTTCATGTCAACCGAGTTGGCTATTCTCGAAGGGAGTATGAACGTTGCTTTCGCGCCATGGTTTCTCATTATGCCTATGGCCTCGAGCATTCCGGTGGAAGCATCGGACGACGCTCCGTAAACGATTTCATGAGGATCTTTTGTGTAGTCGGCCACCACTTCTGGGTCAACATCCAGAGTCTTCTTCAGATAAGAAGCCTGTATCTTCATGTTCGGCACTATCGTGTCAGACGTGTCGCCGAGGTCGTCAACATGTATGTATATGCCGGACTTGGTCTTGTAATAGACGCCGTCTTGCCACACACTGTCGGCAGGATAAGACGAAATGACCTTTATTCCGTTTCTGTCTATGTACGCCTTGATTTGCGACTTCTCCGCATCCAGGAGCTTCTCGTAATCGCTATTGCCGCACGACGAGAATGCCAACGAGAAAGTCACTGCCGCAAGTACTGTTATGATTTTCGCAATATTGTTCATCTGCAAAAGTATTTATCTGTTCTTACCAGTCTTAGACACGCCTATCACATCATAGACCAAAGTCGCTCTTGGCGGAATCTTCTCTCTGTCGCCAAGCGCGCCATAGGCCAGTATCGACGGCACTACGATTATGGCGCGGTCGCCCTCACGCAGCAACGTCAGCCCCTCGGCGAAGCCTGTCTGTCTTCTTTCCTTGCCGACTTCTATGACATCAGCATTCCTGCCGGTCAAGTCGTAAAGCACAGTGCCATCGGTCAACTTTATCCTGTAATTCACCTCAACGACATCGCCATACCTCACCGAGTCGCCTTTCTCTTTCACGTCCTTAGGCTGAATCCATATTCTAACGCCAGTTCCTGTGACCCTGAAATCCTTCCCCGACTTTTCAGTGTATTTTTTTATGTCCTCATCCTCCATATCGCCGAGCATGGTGTTCATTTCCATTATCTTCTGTGGAGTCGAGTCCACCTCCGCATACTTATTGGAAGGCAGCTGCGCCTTTTTGTCGCACGACGCCAAAAGCAAAAGAACCGAAATTGCGAAGAGGAAAGATTTCATATCCTATCTTATGTTTGCTATGCTTATAATATCAGAGAACACACCTGCGGCAGTCACGCTTGCGCCTGCGCCGTATCCCTTTATTATCATAGGGAACTCCTTGTATCTCTCTGTCGTTATCATTATTATGTTGTTGCTGCCCTCGAGGTCGTAGAACGGATGGCGCACATCCACTTCCTGCAGACCAACCGAGCAGACGCCATTCTCGAGAGTTGCAACAAATCTGTTCTTCTTGTCCTCTTTCTCAAGGCGCTGTCTCTGCTTTTCAAACTCTTCGTCAAGTTCCGAAATCGTGTTCCAGAACTCATCCAGCGAGCCTTCGAAAAACTTCTGAGGAATGAACAGATTCTTCTTCACATCATCCTGCTCCACGCGGTAGCCAGCCTCACGAGCCAATATCACGAGCTTGCGGACCACATCCTTGCCCGAGAGGTCAATTCTCGGATCAGGTTCAGCGAATCCCGCGTCCTTAGCCATGGCTATCGCCTTGCTAAGCGGTATGTCGGCGCTGATGGTGTTGAAGATATAGTTGAGCGTACCGCTAAGCACAGCCTGTATTTTGTTTATCTTGTCGCCTGAGTTTATGAGCGCGTTTATAGTGTTTATGATTGGCAGTCCTGCGCCGACATTCGTCTCGAACAGGAACTTCACGCCCTTCTCTCTTGCTATCGACTTCAGTTCCTGATACCTGTCATACTCCGACGAAGCGGCTATCTTGTTAGCAGCCACAACCGAAACATTGTGCGAAAGCAGTTCTTTGTACAACTCCGCGATTGAAGCGTTCGCTGTACAATCCACAAACACAGAATTGAATATGTTCATAGCCAAAACGCCGTTCAACAGTGTCTCCGGTGTATTTGCCACGCCTTCCTTTTCAAGACGCTCCGCATAATTTGATAAATCAATTCCGTCTCTATCGAACAACACTTTGCGGCTGTTGTTTATGCCCACAATCTTTATCTTGAGCCTCTTCTCCTCCTTCAACGTCTCCTGCTGGCTGCGAATCTGTCGCAGCAAATCGCCGCCGACTGTTCCTATACCGCAGACAAAGACATTGAGTTCCAGGAACTCCGACAGGAAGAACGATTCGTGAATCACATTCAGCGTCTTTCTCAGATTCTCTTTCTTTATCACGAAAGAGATGTTTGTCTCCGATGCTCCTTGCGCAATGGCGATTACGTTTATGCCGTTGCTTCCGAGCGTGCCGAAGAGTTTTCCAGAAATGCCAGGAATGCGTTTCATCCTGTCACCCACGACAGCTACCGTAGCGAGGTCCTTCTCGCACTTCACTTCGTTTATCTCTCCCACAGCCAGTTCATGAGCGAACTCCCTGCTTATTATCTCGACCGCCTTGTCAGCCTCCGCGTTCTTGACTCCGAGCGAAATCGTATTCTCCGAAGCCGCCTGAGATATGAAGAACACAGAAATGCCATTGTCGGCCAGCGCGCCATACAGACGCTTGCTCACACCGGTCACGCCGACCATACCCATGCCAAGCATAGTGACAAGCGCCGCATCGTCGATAGACGAGATGCCCTTTATGCTGTTGGCGCCGTCATCCTTGACTCTGGAAATGAAAGTGCCGGGAGCCGACGGATTGAAAGTGTTCTTTATGAGTATCGGGATATTCTTGTGGTAAACAGGGAATATCGTAGGTGGATAAACGACCTTGGCGCCGAAGTTGCACAACTCCATCGCCTCGACAAAGCTTAGGCGGTCTATCACATAGGCCTTGCTTATGACGCGAGGGTCTGCCGTCATGAACCCGTCCACGTCGGTCCAAATCTCCAGCTGCTCCGCACCGAGAGCCGCCGCGATGATGGCTGCCGTATAGTCCGAGCCGCCACGACCGAGGTTTGTTATTCTGCCAGAATCGGCATCGGTAGATATGAATCCGCCGCAAAGCACGACTCTGTTCTTCTTAGTGTCAATGTTCTCCTCGATGAGTTTGTTTGTCAGAGGCATGTCCGGCACATTCTTGTCCCAGTTCGCATGCGTCTTTATCAGTTCCAGCGAATCCACATGCTTTGCGCCCACGACTGCCGCCATGATAACCGACGACATTCTCTCGCCGAACGACACGACTCTGTCGAGCGCCTCAACAGCGAGCTTGCCAGCCTTGCTTATCGCATCGTACTCCGAGCCGAGTTCAGCCAGCAGTCCGTCCACCTTCGCCTTCACATCGCCAGCGTCGCCTGGCAGCACACCGTTCAGCACATCTTCATGCCTTTTTCTTATTTCAGACAATCCTTCTTCGTATCCGCCAGCGGCAGCATCATTAGCCGTCTTGATAAGCAGATTGGTTATGCCTCCGAGAGCCGAAACCACAACAACCAACTCACCCTGCTCGCCGGCAACGATGTTTCTAACGCTATTTATGCTTTCCACGGTACCTACGGACGTACCGCCGAATTTCATCACTTTCATACTTTAATCCTATTAGCTTTTCTACTGCTTATGCCTATGGCATAAAATAAGTTCAAAGTTAGCATTTTATAATCTAAGACAGCAAGCATTTGCTTTTTTTATGTCTAAAAACAGCCGTTTTGCACCAAATACAGAATTTATGACTGCACGCACGTGTAAATAGAGAAAGATTTTTTGTCATAACTCTTGATTATATCAAGTGTTTTGTCTTACTTTGCAGTCGCATTTATGGAGACATGCGCTCCTATGCTGACGGTTGAGTAGCTCAGCTGGATAGAGCAACAGCCTTCTAAGCTGTGGGTCAAGGGTTCGAATCCCTTCTCAATCACAAAAGCCTTGCATCAGACGCAAGGCTTTTGTTTTTTACGTCTGCCTCTTTCGGCAGCAGAAACAAAAAAGGATGAGCGAAATGCCCATCCCTTCTTTTATCCTTTAAGTCAAGATTACTTGATAGCGTCAGCCAACTCAGCACCTGCCTTAAATTTAGCAACCTTCTTAGCAGCGATCTTGATCTGCTTCTTTGTCTGAGGGTTAACACCTGTTCTAGCAGCTCTCTCAGATACAGAGAAAGAACCAAAACCAACAAGGCTAAGCTTGTCGCCCTTCTTAAGAACGTCTGTTACTGTTGCTACGAATGCGTCGATAGCCTTCTTTGAATCAGCCTTGCTAAGACCTGACTTCTCTGCTACTGCGTTGATTAATTCTGCTTTGTTCATAATCTGTTTAGTATTAGAAATTAATAATTAAAGAATATCCGTTTCTCCTTTTCGTCATGCGTCAATTACAAAACGAAAACACTGCAAATTTATGACTTAGTTTTTTATAAGCAAGAAAATCCCTTAATATTTTTCTAAAAAATCACACTTAACCCCAAAAAGTTCTTAAAACACATGATTTTCAAGCGCAAAACACATTCAAAAAAGGGAGTTTCGCTACAGCATAGCGTTTCGCGGCAACGCCAACTTATTTATATATGTCTCAACAAATTGCATCGACAATCACCCACACCGCACAACACTTGCGAGACTGGGCCATTTAGCACATAAACCGAAAGCAACGAACACATGGCGCAAAAGACGAGCGAACATTCTTTATTTTATATAAAAGAATAAAAAAACGCAGCGATTTTAACATTAGCACAGAACCTCACACCTAACTTAA
>CAMHCZ010000123.1 GCA_946183755.1 uncultured bacterium
GCTTTACCAGTACGCGGTCTGCTAATGGTTTGATTTTCATGATGTTTAGTTTTTTATTTTGTTAGATTTTCTGTTTGTGTCGATTTTTTTTATTGACGCCGTTGTTTCTGCGAATTGCGTGCCAAATGCTTTTTGGCAGTTTTTTGTCATAAGTTGGGTGACAAAGTGTCAGTTTGCGGCTTGTGAAAGAGAAATCTTGTCATGAATATGGATGACAAGGCTAAAGGTCGAATAACTTGTACGCGGCCTTGTTGTCGATGGCTTTGCGGCCGAAAAAGTCCTTGCTCTTGTTTCTGAACTTGCGCCTCATGCTGGCGGCGTCTAACAGAGACTTCAATGTCCGTGGACTTGTGAATAGGTAGAAAAATATGTATTTCAGCAAGTTGAACAGAATTCTGTGAAAGTCACGGCAGAGCGTATATCTGCTTTCGTTTTTCATCAGCATCAGATAATGATTCCTGAGCGATAATCCGTTCTGCAGGTTCTTGTCTTTTTTGTTTTTTACGGTGCTCATTATTCCGTCGCCGCTGTTCATTGTTCTGCCGTGATAGGCTGTTGCGTCGGCTACGTACCAGTTCTCGAGTCCGCACAGATTCAGTCTCCAGCCGAGGTCGATGTCTTCCTTGTAAGCGAAGAAGTCGCTGTCGAAGAAGTCGTCGCCTTGTTTTATGGCATTCAGCGCGCTCCTTCTGTACATGCTTGCCGCGCCGCATGTCGCGAATACCCGGCGAGATGTGTTGTACTGTCCGTTGTCAGTCTGGTTTTGCCCTATGTCATATCCGTGTCTGCCGTGGTCCAGTCGGATGCCGGCTGAGTCAATTATGTCGAGCGCGGCGTTGCGTTTGAAGTCGTATTTCAGGAGTTTGCCCGTCAGCGAGGCGCATTTCTCGTTCTTCTCGGCGAACTCGACAAGTCTCCTTATGTATGTTTTTGTCAGGATGATGTCAGGGTTGGCTATGATTACGTATTCGCCGTCAGTTATGCCGATGCCTTTGTTGGCGCCTCCAGCATATCCTGTGTTTTCGTTTTCCACGAGCCTTACGTCATTGGCAAAGGACTTGATTATCTCAACGGAGTTGTCTTCGGAGTTGTTGTCTATGACAATAACCTCCTTGTTCTCGTAATCGTTTCCGAGAATAGACTCTATGCATGACTTAAGATATTGCGAGCCATTCCAGTTTATTATTATCACCGAGACTTTTGGGCTCATTGCTTTTCTGTGAGTCTGTTTAGCAATTCGAGGTATTGTTGCGCTTGCTGGCTTCTCGAGAATACGAATCCGTTCTCGTTAGCCTCCTGCTTTGTGCAGCCGTTCCGCTTCCACTCTTCGTATTTTTTCAATATGAAGTCTTCTGCTTCTGTGACAGTTCTTGCCGCCACTCCGGAGTTGGTTTTTATGATGGTTTGCTCGAGTACGTCCTCGTCGCTTTTCACGCACAGTATCGGACGTCGGCATCCCAGAGCCTCGAAGAACTTCGTGGTCATTATGCCCTTAGTGCCGTTCTGCTCGGTCTTGTTGCTGAATACAAGTGCGATAGACGACTCGTTCAGTATTCTTGGCACTTCTGTGAGTTTCACAAATCCGTTTATGGATGTGTATTCCTCGAGGTTATGCTTCTTTGTCGCTTCTATCACCGATGGCTTGGATGCCTCGTCGATGTGCCATCTTATGCTGAGGTGCTTTTTCATCTCAGGATTGTCGTTTAATGCTCGCTCTATGGCGCAAAAGAACATCTTAGGGTCTCTTATTGACTCGTTGTACAGCCGTCCTGTGTGTGTGATGTTGAATGTTGTGGTGTGTATTTCCTCGGGTATGAAAATCTCGTTGTCATATCCGTTGTATATGACATGCGTGTTTGGGTTGTATTTGCTTATCGTGTCAGTGTGCCATTTCGATACGCTAATCACGGCGGAGGCTTTTCTTAGAGCCTTGTTTCTTCGCTTTACGCTCTGTTTCTTGTAAATGTACGGGATGATTTTCTCTAAGCCGCAAAGGTTAGGCAGTTTGTGCAGGAAGAAGTCGTTCTCCTTGTATTCCTCGGCTATGTCTCGCAAGTCAGCCACGAAAGGAATGTTCATCTCCTCGGCGAGTTTCTGGGCTGTCGGCAGCGGGAAGGTGTAGTATGTGCTGCATAAAATAGCGTCAAACTTTCTTCCTTTGATTATCTCCCTTGCTTTCTTTGTGAAAATCAGCGACTTCTTGTCAAATAACAGTGTCATGAAAAAAACGAGCAGCCATTTGAGTTTGGCTAACTTTTTATTTCTGCTTTCAATTATGTCAACCTTGTGTATCTCGGTTTTGTTGAATGTTATGTCGCACTCTTTTTGACCGACAGTCGGAGCCACGACAGTGACGTCCCAGTCATTCTGTTTTTCGAGATTTTTACAAAGAAAGCCCATTCTTGGCGCGAAGTCTGGTGGAAATGCGTCGGCTATTACAAGCAAGTGCTTTTTTTCTGTCATTTTTTGTGTTAGTGTGGAATACTTGGTGAAACAAGCAACCGCAAATGTAACAAAACAAACTGAAAGCAGGACGATGCTTTGGTATTATTTCCTCAGTTCCGCGATTATGCCTTTGTAGAGTTTTTCGTAGTCGTAGCTGCCGTCGCAGAATACGTTGTTGTGGAAAAGTATGGTCGCTTCTCCGTTGTGCTGTCTTGTCTGGTCTATGAGTTTTTTCACTGTGTCCAGTCCTTCGTTCTCGCTCAGCGCCATGTACTTCTTGTCGCCCACGGTGCAGTCCATCATTATCATCGGGTGAATCCACAGGTTCTGCGCCACTTCGCCGTTCTCCGGGTTTATCCATCGGTACTTGCGGCATGTGCCGGTGCGGAATCCTGCAACGTCGGCATAGCCTAATGTGAAGTCGTCGGTTATGCCGGCATCCACTAGGCTCTGGTAGTCCTGCGGACGAAGCGTGCGCAAGTAGTGGTAGCGGTTTTTGGTCACGTCGAGTCCGGTCTCGAGTCTTAGTTTAGACGCTTCCTCATGAGCGTTGTGCGGATGTTTGCCGCTGTAGTAGCTTGTGTGCAGTCCTATCTCGAATCCGTTGTCCTTCAGGTATTCGATAACTTCTTTTATGTGCCTGTCTTGCAGATTGTAAGTCGGCAGGTCTTCTTTTTCGATATTTCCGTTCACTGTCGATTTCACGAAGACGATTTCGCTCACTTTGCCTTCGTGGGCGTTCCGCAGCTTGTCGCATTCGCCTTTCAGCATCGGGAATGTGAAGTATTTGTTCTTCTCCGTAGCCGCCATGAAGTTTCTTATCCCTTCGATGGCGTTTCCTCTTCTCGCTGCGCCTATCACGCCTCTCATGGTCTTGCTGTAGAGCGGCATGTCCAGGTCGTGGGTTATGTAGCAGTGGCTGATTTCCGCCCTCGGCTCGTCTATTTGCTCGCCGGCCTCGCGCAGCCATTTCCTCAGCAGTCTGCCGTATTCCTCTACGATGGGGCGGTCCAAGAATCCGGCTTTGTACGCCAGCGACTCCTTGCCTATGAACCTTCCGTGGCAGTCTCTTTTCTCGTCTGACGTGTCGGCGTATTCCTCGTAGCGCGCCATCATGAAGTAGGCGGAGGCAATGATGTCGGCTTTCACTATCAGCGTGTCGCCTTGCCGTGTTATGGTGTCGTCGCCGTAGATTACCGGTGTGCCGTCGATGCTTTTGAGCGGCAGTGTTGGCAGGCTCTGCGCTGTGCCGTAGGTGCCGTCGTCGAAGAAACCGCTCGGGCATATCACCACCTTGTAGTTCTGCCACTGGCGCTCATCGCTCGTGTAGCCGACTTTCTCATCGGCATGGCTGTCCGTGCATCCGGTCAGGTGGCGTATGATGTATCTTATTGTATTTGCAAACGTGTCTGTCACTTTTTCAAGTCTTTGTGTCATTTACACATTCACAAAATTACGATTTAAATTGAGAAAACTCATATATGCAGTATTCCCAAACAATCTTATCTTTGCATCATTAAAAATAATATCGTTAAAATGAATTTTATGAAAAATAGCAACATACGAATTACTAAGGGTGCATTGGTGTTAATGGCGCTTTTGATGTCTTGCGCTGCGGGCATGTATGGTAAGAGCAAGAAGAAGACTAACAATGCCCAGATGGCGAAGATGGTGATGATGACACGCTCAATGGTAAATAAGCCAGTCAATGACGGCAGCAACAAACTAAACGGACATGAGTTCGTGGACCTCGGGCTGTCGGTCAAGTGGGCGACTTGCAATGTCGGCGCGACGAGTCCCGAAAAGAGCGGCGATTTCTATGCGTGGGGCGAGATGCAGGCGCACGCCAATGGCAAATACGACTGGGAAAATTACTCGCTGTGCAACGGAACGTACACGAAACTGACAAAATACGTCACCGACTCTGGATTCGGCAAGGTGGACGGCAAGAGCGAACTCGAGGCGGCGGACGATGTAGCCACAGCCAAGTGGGGCGAAGGGTGGCGCATGCCGACGCTCAAAGAACTGGAGGAACTGGAGCAGAACACCGAGTCCATGTGGGTGAGCAATTACAAAAAGACAGGAGTGTCGGGCCTTCTCGTCAGGAGCAAAGTGAAAGGTTATGAGGACAGGTCGATTTTCCTGCCAGCCTCAGGATTCATTTTTGGAACATCGCTCAGCAGCAAGGGCGAGTACGCCATCTTCTGGTCTTCGACATTAAGCCCCGACAAGGACGTGAACGCCATGGGTCTGAAGATGAGCCGTGAGTCGTTCGACAGCCATGCCGACTACAACCGTGTCTATGGCGCGTGCGTCCGTCCGGTGACTAAGTAGTCTTTTTAGATAGCGTAAATACCCGTATGGCAATGAAACTGAATAGGACGAATACGCAGATTACGAATATGTCCAAATTCGGATATTTCAGCTTCTCGCCTCGGCATTTCCAAGGCTCATACTGGTCGCAGTAGATTTTTATGTTTTTGCTGTGCGTGTCGTTGCTCAGTTTCACTTTGCCCTCGTACAGAGTGCCATCGAAGTAGTATTCCACTATAGCGAATTGGCTGGCGTATGACAGTTTTCCGCCGGTCGGGCCGAATTTGTTGGCAACGAGAGGCGCTGACAATGCGCCTGAATACCAGTCTGTTATTCTTGCGTTTACTTCCACATAATTGCGCGACTCTATTCTTTGCCATGCGAAGATGATGGCGCATATAGCCAAGAGCGAGATGAATGCGATTTTCGTCCAGCGCATGTCATTTTCGGCGGCTTGGGCTTTCGCTTCCTCCAAATCATCGTCGCCGTCGTTGCTGTTGTCGAAGAACTCGTCGTCCAACTCTCCGTACCATTTGAGTTGGCGTTTCTCGCGCCTTTTCTTTCGCACGGCTGCTGTATGTTGTTTCTCTTCTTTGTTCTTTTTTGTCATATCTCTAATTCGTTTGTTTCTATTTGCCTTATTTCTGCCATGCAGTGGCACT
>CAMHCZ010000124.1 GCA_946183755.1 uncultured bacterium
AACGACCTTGGTGCAGATTCTCTCGACACTGTAGAGCTCATCATGGAGTTCGAGAAGGAGTTCGGCATCTCTATCCCAGACGATCAGGCAGAGAAGATCGCTACTGTAGGTGACGCTATCAGCTACGTTGAGAACGCACAGAAGTAATTAGATCTTAATAATTCTACTGATTTTCTATCTTTATTTTAGTATAAGGACATGGAGTTAAAAAGAGTCGTAGTAACAGGACTTGGAACCATCAACCCTCTCGCCATCGGTGTCGACAAGACATGGGAGGCGCTTGTCGAGGGAAGAAGCGGTGCCGGACCGATTACTCATTTCGACACAACAGACTTTAAGACAAAATTTGCCTGCGAGGTAAAAGGCTACGATGTCAACAACTATTTCGATCGCAAGGAAGGCCGCAAGCTCGACCGTTACGCGCAGTTCGCTATGGTTGCGGCAGACGAGGCTGTTAAGAATTCCGGACTTGACTTGGAGAAAGAGGACAAGGACGAAATCGGTGTGATCGTGGCAGCAGGAATCGGCGGCATGGAAACGCTCGAGACTGAGGTCGGATATTACTACCAGCACCTTGACTTGGGTCCGAAGTTCAACCCATTCTTTATACCTAAGATGATTTCTGACATATCAGCTGGTCAGATAGCCATCAAGTACGGATTCCGTGGACCGAACTATTCTACGGCATCTGCATGCGCATCATCGACGCACGCGCTCATCGACGCCTTCAACCTGATTCGTTTGGGCAAGGCGAACGTGATATTCGCTGGCGGCGCTGAAGCGGCTATCATCCAAAGCGGTGTGGCAGGATTCAACTCAATGACAGCATTGTCAACAAGAAACGATTCTCCTGAGACGGCTTCACGTCCGTTCAGCGCAAGCCGTGATGGCTTCGTGATGGGAGAGGGCGGTTCGGTTCTCGTGTTCGAGGAGCTTGAGCACGCATTGGCGAGAGGCGCTAACATCTTGTGTGAGGTTGTCGGTGGTGGAATGTCGGCTGACGCTTACCACATCACACTTCCTCATCCTGACGGAGCGCGTCTGGTTATGCAGAGAGCACTCAAGGACGCAGGCTTGAAGCCAGAGGACGTTGACTATGTGAATGTACACGGAACATCGACTGGCGCCGGCGACCGTTCGGAAGCGAAGGCGATACAGGAAGTGTTCGGAGAGCACGCCTACAAGTTGAACATCAGTTCTACCAAGTCAATGACCGGTCACATGCTCGGCGCTGCCGGAGCGACAGAGGCCATGATTTGTGTTCAGACTATCGTCAACGGCATTGTGCCTCCAACAATAAACCACGCCGAGGGCGACGATGATGAGGAGATTGACTACAAGCTCAACTTCACATTCAACAAGGCTCAGAAGCGTGATGTTAAAGTAGCTTTGTCAAACACGTTCGGATTTGGTGGACACAATGCGAGCGTTATAGTTAAGAAGTTTGAGAAGTAAAATAAACATTGTATTAAATAAGGTGAGGCTCTTGACGACTTTTCGTCGAGAGCCTTTCTCGTTGTATGAGCAGCTTGTGGGCAGCCGTGTTAAGGACAAAAGCTTGTATGAGGAGGCGTTGACGCACAAGTCTATGAGGATGAAAGACACGAGCGGCTCCGCCTGTGACAACGAGAGGCTGGAGTTCCTCGGCGACGCAATAATTGAGGCGGTTGTCAGCGACGAGCTTTATGCCAGATACCCCGACAAGAAGGAAGGTTTTCTGACCACGGCCAGATCTAAGGTCGTAAAGCGCGAGACGCTGAACGAGATAGCTCGGCAGTTGAGGCTGGAGGAGATGATAAAAAGGGACGAGGGTGTGGACTGCAACAGTGTCGATTTCCTCGGAAATGCTTTGGAGGCATTGGTTGGTGCGGTGTATCTTGACCTCGGGTATGACGCGGCTAAATATTTCATCAGGACTCACATTCTGGATCATATAGACATGAATAACCTCCTGAGAAATGACATAAACTACAAATCCAAGATTGTGGAGTGGGCTCAGAAGCATAAGGCAGAGATAAGGTATGACGAGAGAGATGAGATTCGCGACAACAGGCATGTGTTTTATGTGAGTCTGTTCGTGAACGGCAAGAAGGCGTCCGAAGCTTGGGGCTTTTCAAAGAAAGAGGCGCAGCAGCATGCCGCCGGGGATTTCCTCAGATGGGCGAACAAGCATCAGCAGAAGGTGAAGCAATTCCTCTGATTGGCTTCCGCGACTGGGTCCCGGATTTGGCATTTATAAAAATGAGTCATAAATTTGTAATAGTATAATCGCGAAAAACGGCACAATACAATGAAAGACAAGATAATACACTACGCTTTGCTGCCTAAGGTCCTGAGCGAGAAGAATGGTGATAGACCGATATTATGGTTCAAGGCGGAAAAGGACAGCAAGTGGAACCCCTTGTCTAGCAGCGGTTTCTATAACAGAGTGTTTCGTCTTGCTCATGCGCTCAAGTCAAGAGACTTTGGCGAGAATTCCCGGGCTGCGGTGTATTCGCAGAACTGTCCGGAGGCGTTGATAGCCGACTTCGCTAATTTCCAGCTCAAGGCAACAACGGTGCCGGTCTATGCCACATCGTCGCGTGAGCAACTTAAGTTTATAGTCGATGACGCGCAGGTCAAGGTCGTTTACGTTGGCGACCAGACTCAGGCTGACAATGCGATTGCGGTCAGCGAGTCTTCTCCGAGCGTTGAGTTGATAGTGGCTTTGGACAGGGGCATAAACATAGAGGGTGTCGATAAGGCTATTTACTACGACGACTTAGAGGCGGAAGGCGCTGCGGACAGTTCGCAGATATATCCTGATGACAGCTATTCGGCAGATGATGTCGCTACTATTATGTACACGTCTGGCACGACAGGCAATCCTAAAGGCGTTGTTCTGACCCATGCCAACTACCTTGAGGCGATGAAGAGGAACCAGGACCGCCTTGTCTCAATATCTCGAGACGACCGTTCCCTGATGTTCTTGCCTATAACCCATGTGTTCGAGAGGGCGTGGTGCTATCTGTGTCTGACCAAGAGCGTGCCGCTATACATTAATTATAATCCTAAGGACATACTCGTGTCGCTCAAGGAAGTGCGTCCAACGCTTATGTGTGCGGTCCCTCGGTTCTGGGAGAAGGTTTATCTCGGAATCCTGAGAAAGATAAACATGATGTCGCCGCTGAAGAAAGGATTTTCTACATGGGCGCTTGCTGTGGCCCGTCAATACAATATTGAATATATAGACAACGGACGCGAGCCTTACTGGTGGCTGACGCTTCGTTATAAGATATTGGACCTTATCGTGTTCAAGAAGATTCGTGAAACGTTGGGTATCGAGAACGGCAATTTCTTCCCTGTGGCAGGCTCGAGCTTGTCTAACCAGATACTGCTATTCCTGCGTGGGCTGGGCATTCCTTTGATGTATGGCTACGGCTTGACGGAGTCCACTGCCACAGTCGCTTGCTTCGATTACAACGACTACCGCATCGGCAGTGTCGGCAAGGTGCTTGACGGTATTGATGTGAGAATCGGAGAGGATGACGAGATCCTGCTCAAGGGCGGCACTATAACCAAGGGTTATTTCAACAACCCGGAGGCCAACAGGTCGGCGTTCACCGAGGATGGCTACTTCAGGACCGGTGATGCCGGCAAAATCGAGGATGGGCATCTGTATCTCACCGAAAGAATCAAGGATCTGTTCAAAACATCAAATGGCAAGTATATTGCTCCTCAGCAGATAGAGATGAGGCTGGCGGCAAGTCCGTTTATAGAGCAGGTGATGGTTGTCGGCGACAACAGGAATTACGTCACTGCGCTCATAGTGCCGGATTTTGAGGCTCTTAAAGAAAAAGCGAAAGAAGAAGGTTGGGATGTGAGCAGCAAAGAAGCGATGGTTGGGAATCCTGTAGTTTATAAGTTCTATGAAGCGGAAATAGAACGCCTGCAGGAAGGCATGGCGCCGTTCGAGCATATTAAGAAGTTCACGCTCATAAAGAAGGGCTTCACTCTCGAAGGTGGCGAGCTCACGAATACGCTTAAGTTCAGACGACTGTTCATAACACAGAAATACGCGGCTCTCATCGAGCGCATGTATGACAAAAACAAATAACATTAATATTTAATCTACTATTATGGTAACAATAGACTTGCTTAAAGATATGCAAGAACGCGAGGGCGCGTTGAGGAGGTATCTTTGACATCGATGGTAAGAAGATAAAATTAGAGGAAGAGGAATCAAGGACGCAAGACCCGGATTTCTGGAACGACCCGAAGGCCGCTGAACTTCAGATGAAGAAGGTGCGAGGCATTAAACAGTGGATTGAGGGTTATAATAAGGTCAAGGCTTTGGTTGACGAATTGGCGCTGTCCTTTGACTTCTACAAGGAAGAGGCGATAAGTGAGGAAGAGCTGGATCTTTCGTACAGCAAGGCGAAGGAGGCTGTCGAGGACTTGGAGATGAAGAACATGCTGCGCAAGGAAGAGGATGCGCTTGGCGCGGTTCTCAAGATTGTGGCTGGTGCAGGAGGCACCGAGGCTCAGGACTGGGCGCAGATGCTCATGAGAATGTATCTCCGCTGGTGCGAGCGCCACGAACTGAATGCGCAAATCACAAGTCTTATTGATGGCGACGAAGCTGGAATAAAGACAGTCACCATTAAGATAGAAGGCGACTATGCCTATGGGCATCTCAAGAGCGAGAATGGCGTCCACCGTCTTGTGAGGGTGTCTCCGTTCAATGCCCAAGGTAAGCGAATGACGTCGTTCACTTCTGTTTTCGTTGTTCCGCTCGTTGACGATTCCATTGAGATAGAGATACAGCAGGCTAACCTCTCGTGGGACACTTTCCGTTCCAGTGGTGCCGGCGGTCAGAATGTCAACAAGGTGGAATCCGGCGTAAGACTTCATTACAAGTTCAAGAATCCTGTCACAGGTCTTGACGACGAAATCGTGATAGAGAACACCGAGAGTCGTGACCAGCCTAAGAACAAGGAGAACTCGAAAAGCGTCGTCAGGAGACAGCTAAGGTAGAAGCAGGCAAGAAGAAGATAGAGTGGGGCTCGCAGATACGAAGCTATGTTTTCGACGACAGGCGTGTCAAAGACCATCGCACCGACTACCAGACATCCAATGTCCAGGCGGTCATGGATGGCGATATCGATGCGTTCATCAAAGCTTATTTGATGGAGTTCGGAGGAGAGTAACATATATAATATGAATATTGGCGTCGCCCAAGCAGGTGAAAACTGTCTTGGGCGATGTTGTTTTTATGGAGATTCTTAAGTCCTATTTCGACGTGTTTGGCTTATAAGCCTCATTCCGCATTGAAAATCTTCGAAAAAACTTTCATTTTTCCCATGTTGATTCTCAGGTATTTACCGGAATCGGCGAAAATATTTTC
>CAMHCZ010000125.1 GCA_946183755.1 uncultured bacterium
CCCTATAAGCGACGACCTGAAAGCGTTCTATGAGTACCACAGCATCCTCATGGAGCCATGGGACGGACCGGCGGCGCTGCTCTTCAGCGACGGACGATATGCCGGCGGACTGCTCGACAGAAACGGTCTGCGCCCAAGCCGCTACACAATAACCAAAGGCGGCATGATGGTAGTGGCGAGCGAGGTCGGCGTGATGGACTTCGAGCCAAGCGAGGTGGTCAGCAAAGGCAGACTGCAGCCTGGCAAGATCCTGCTCATCGACACCGAGGAAGGCAGAATCTACTACGACGGCGAAATCAAGGAGAAGCTCGCCAAGGCGCACCCTTACCGCGAATGGCTCTCGACAAACTGCATCCGTCTGGAGAATCTGAAGAGCGGACGCCACATAGCCAACAGTGTGGAAAGCTACGAGAGCAAGCTGAGAGCCTTCGGATTCGGTCAGGAGGACATCGAAAAGACCGTAGTGCCTATGGCGACGACCGGTCAGGAGCCTGTCGCTGCGATGGGTAACGACACTCCGCTGGCAGTCATAAGCGACCGTCCGCAGATATTCTTCAATTACTTCCGCCAGCAGTTCGCACAGGTGACAAACCCTGCCATCGACCCTATCAGAGAGGAACTTGTGATGTCGCTCACCGAGTACATCGGAAGCGTCGGCAGCAGCATACTCACACCAGACGAGTCCAACTGCAAGATGGTGCGCTTGCCACAGCCTGTCGTAACCAACACGCAGCTCGACATACTCTGCAACATCCGCTACAAGGGCTTCAACACCAAGAAACTGCCTATGCTCTTCGACAAGGAGAAGGGAGCGAGCGGACTGCGCCAAGGCATCGAGGACCTGTGCCGCGCGGCAGAGGCGTCGGTTGACGAAGGCGTGAACTACATAATACTGAGCGACCGTGACATCGACGAGCACCGCGCAGCCATACCTTCGCTGCTGGCTGTGAGCGCCGTTCACCACCACCTCATCCAGGCTGGCAAGCGTGTGCAGACCGCACTCATCGTGGAGAGCGGAGAGATACGCGAGGTAATGCACGCCGCACTGCTGCTGGGTTACGGTGCGAGCGCGATATGTCCATACCTGACATTCGCCGTGCTCGATGACCTCGTGAAAAAGCATAAGATACAAGAGGAATACGCCACAGCGGAAGCCAACTACATCAAGGCTGTGGACAAGGGCTTGAAGAAAATCATGTCCAAGATGGGTATATCAACCATACGTTCTTACCGTGGCGCGAAGATATTCGAGAGCGTCGGACTGAGCGAGGATCTGCTGCGCCGCTACTTCGGAACAGAAGTCAGCACCATAGGCGGTATCGGTCTGCGCGACATAGCAAAGGACGCAATCCGTCTGCACGACGAGGCGTTCGTAAACACCAAAGCCGACGACACACTGCCTAACAACGGACAGTTCTCATACCGCAAGGACGGCATAGCCCACGCATGGAACCCTGACACCATAGCCAACCTGCAGATAGCGACACGACTGGGCAGCTACAAGAAGTTCAAGGAGTGGGAGCAGATTGTCGATGAAGGCAAGAAGCCAATCTTCATCCGCGACTACTTCGGCATAAAGAAAGCAGCCAAGGCTATTCCGCTCGAGGAGGTTGAGCCAGTGGAGAGCATCGTAAAGCACTTCGTGACTGGAGCGATGTCGTTCGGCGCATTGTCTATCGAGGCGCATGAGGCTTTGGCATTAGCAATGAACAAACTCGGCACACGAAGCAACACCGGCGAGGGCGGCGAGGACAACGCACGCTACCACACCGAAGTGGACGGCGTATCGCTCTCGAGCAAGACTAAGCAGATAGCCAGCGGACGATTCGGAGTCACTGCCGAATATCTCGTGAACGCCGAGGAAATACAGATAAAGGTGGCTCAAGGCGCAAAACCAGGCGAAGGCGGACAACTGCCGGGCTTCAAGGTGAACAAGATCATCGCCAAGACGCGTAACGCGATTCCTGGAATATCACTGATTTCACCACCGCCTCACCACGACATCTACTCTATCGAGGACCTCGCACAGCTCATCTTCGACCTTAAGAACATCAATCCTAAGGCGGCTGTCAGCGTGAAGCTCGTGGCTGAAAGCGGTGTGGGTACAATCGCTGCCGGAGTGGCTAAGGCAAAGGCGGACCTCATCGTCATAAGCGGTGCCGAAGGCGGAACCGGAGCCAGCCCAGCATCGTCAATGCGATTCGCCGGCATAAGCCCTGAGATTGGACTTTCGGAGACACAGCAGACACTCGTGCTGAACGGACTGCGCGGACAGGTTCGCCTGCAGACCGACGGTCAGCTTAAGACAGCCAAGGACGTCGTCATCATGGCGATGCTGGGAGCCGACGAGTTCTCATTCGGAACACTGCCGCTCATCGTGCTGGGCTGCGTGATGATGCGTAAGTGCAACACCAACACCTGCCCTGTGGGCGTGGCAACTCAGGACGAGACTCTGCGCAAACGCTTCATGGGTAAGGCGGACTATGTGGTCAACTACTTCACATTCCTCGCCGAGCATGTACGCGAATACCTGAGCGAGATAGGAGTGAAGAAGCTGAAGGACATCATCGGACGCACCGACCTCATCGAGGTTCACGCAGCCGACGAGACAAGCAAGCAGGGAACAATCGACTTCAGCCGACTGCTCTTCAAGCCAGAAGGCAAAAAGCCATTATTCTGGGACAGAAGCGAATACACACACGTCGAGGGCGTCAAGGACGAGTTCATCATCAAGGCTGCGGCTGCCGCCATCGAGAAGAAGGAGGAAGTGACACTCGACTATACAATAAAGAACACCGACCGCGCTGTGGGTACAATGCTCAGCGGAGAAATCGCGAGAAAATACGGCGAGGCCGGTCTGCCTGACGGCACAGTGAACATCAGATTCAAAGGCTCTGCCGGACAGAGTTTCGGAGCATTCGCCGTACATGGCGTGAGCCTGCGACTGGAGGGCGAGACCAACGACTACTTCGGCAAGGGACTCTCCGGCGGACGAATAAGCATACTGCCATCTGTACGCCGCAGCGCCGACTTCGTGGCTGAGGACAACATCATAGCCGGCAACACCGGACTCTACGGAGCCACAAGCGGCGAACTCTACGTCAACGGACAGGTGGGCGAACGTTTCGCTGTCCGCAACTCGGGAGCCATAGCCGTAGTCGAAGGCGCTGGCGACCACTGCTGCGAGTACATGACCGGAGGACGTGTCGTAGTGCTGGGCAAGACCGGACGAAACTTCGCAGCCGGCATGAGCGGTGGCGTGGCTTACGTCTATGACAAGGACCACACATTCGACTACTTCTGCAACATGGACATGGTGGAGATAAACCTCGTGGAGGACGCCACATCACGCAAGGAGTTGCTGGAGCTTATACGCCAGCACTACCTGCACACAGGCAGTCCGCTCGCCGGAAAGCTGCTTGACGACTGGCAGAGAAACATCGAGGACTTCGTGCAGATTGTTCCTATCGAGTACAAGCGCGTGCTCCAGGAAGAGCAGATGGCTAAGCTGCAACAGAAGATCGCCGACATGCAGAGAGACTATTAAACCTCATCAAATAACAATATAAATCTACGAAAAATGGGAAATCCAAAAGCATTTTTGACCGTGCCTCGCAAAGAGGCTGGCTACCGCCCCATCAACGACCGTATTCACGACTTTGGTGAGGTGGAACAGACACTCAACTCTCACGACCGCAAGGAACAGGCGAGCCGCTGCATGGACTGCGGCGTGCCGTTCTGCCACTGGGCTTGTCCGCTGGGCAACAAAGACCCAGAATGGAACGACGCCCTCTACCACGGCGACTGGGAGAACGCATACAAACTGCTGAGCAAGACCAACCCTTTCCCTGAGTTCACAGGTCGCATCTGTCCTGCCCTCTGCGAGAAGGCGTGCGTGCTGTACCTCACGACTGGCGAGGCTGTGACCAACAGAGAGAACGAGTGCGCCATAGCCGAGCACGCATACCAGGAAGGATTCGTCAAGGCGCAGCAGCCTGCACGCAACGGCAAGAGCGTGGCTGTAGTGGGAAGCGGACCTGCCGGACTCGCTGCCGCTTACCAGCTGAACAAGCTCGGTTATGAAGTGACAGTGTTCGAGAAGAACGAAGCCGCAGGAGGACTCCTGAGATACGGAATCCCTAATTTCAAGCTGAACAAGAAAATCATCGACCGCAGAATCAGCATCCTCGAGGAGGAAGGCATCAAGTTCCGCTACAACGAGGCAGTCAGCGACGCATCGAAACTCGCCTCTAAGTTCGACGCCGTGGTCATAGCCACAGGAACACCACAGGCGCGAGACCTGAAAGCTCCTGGACGTGAGCTCAAGGGCATACACCTGGCTCTGGAACTGCTCTCGCAGCAGAACAGAGTGCTGGCTGGCATCGACATCAAGGACAGCGAACGTGTGAGCGCAAAGGGCAAGAACGTGCTCGTAATCGGAGGCGGCGACACAGGCTCCGACTGCATAGGAACAGCCCACAGACAAGGCTGCAAGAGCGTGACACAGATTGAAATCATGCCTAAGCCTCCTGTAGGACACAACCCTAACACACCTTGGCCTAACTGGCCGGTCATCCTCAAGACCACATCGTCGCACGAGGAAGGCTGCGAGCGCCGCTGGCTGCTGAACACAAACAAGTTCATCGGCGACAAGAACGGCAACGTCAAGGAAGTCGAGGTCGAAGGCGTGGAGTGGCTGCCTAACCCAGAAGGCGGACGCCCTATCATGCAGCTCAACGGCAAGAAGGAAATCATCAAGGCGGACCTCGTGCTGCTCGCTATGGGATTCCTCAAGCCTGAGCATCCCGAGTATCCAGAGAACGTGTTCACTTGCGGCGACGCTGCTTCGGGAGCAAGCCTCGTAGTGCGCGCAATAGCTTCTGGACTCGACACTGCGCGACGCATCAACGACTACTTGAACAAATAGACACAAGAAAGGTACTTCTTCCTTACAAAAAGACAAAAAGAAGAATTTTGATAGGAAACGGCGGATTTTTCAACAAATCCGCCGTTTTTTCATTGTTATCACATAGAAAACAAGAATTTTCACACGCCAAACAGCCATTTTTCAACAAAAAATCCACTTTTCAAACAAAATCAAGTGTTAAATCGCAAAAATTTTTCGCAATAAGATTACCACTTTTGTCACAATTATACTTATATTTGCATCAGAAAGAAACAAGAAAGGTTCTTTTGATAGCATTTTGCAAGATTAGCATAAGCGAATATCACCACAAAAGGCGTTCTCTTCAAAATCTCATTTAAATAAAGAGAATACATTTGCTTATCAAATCGCAAGCACAAAAAGCAAAAGACAAGCAAAACAAAAGCAAAAAGGCTATTTTTATAAACACTTAC
>CAMHCZ010000126.1 GCA_946183755.1 uncultured bacterium
CAGATGAAAAAAACGATTGCTGTTTCGTTGCTTGCATTGTCGATGGCATCAGCCGCATTGGCGGAAACGGTTGAAGGATTTGTCTATGACAAAGACAACAACGAGCCGATGATTGGTGTCACTGTTTCGTGCAAGGTGAACGGACAGGTGAAGGGAACTGTAACAGACATTGACGGAAAGTATTCTCTGGACATACCAGAAGGTAGTACATCTTTGAGTTTCTCGTTCATGGGATACGAGTCTCAGAATGTGCCTGTCATAGTGGAGAGACATAAGGGTTTCAAGGGCAATGTCTATATGGCTCAAGTGTCAACAGACCTTGACGCAGTGGTAGTCAGCGCAGGACGTTACGAGCAGAAGCTGAGCGACCTGACAGTGTCTATGAATGTGTTGAAGGCTGCAGACATAACCAAGAACAGCCCTTCGGACATTAAGGCTACACTGAACAATACCAGCGGTGTCGATGTGACTGACAAGCAGCCATCCATACGTGGAGGTAGCGGCTGGACATACGGAGTGGGCAGCCGTTGCTTGATAATGGTGGATGGAATGTCGATTCTTTCTCCTGCCGGCGGCGAGATAAACTGGAACGCAGTGCCAATGGAGAACATCGCGCAAGTGGAGGTGATGAAGGGTGCATCGTCTGTGCTTTATGGTTCTTCGGCTCTCAATGGTTTGATAAATGTGAGAACTTCGCGTCCAAGCATCGACCCAACTACGAGAATCAACATGTACATGAGTATCTACAACTCTCCTAAGAACGAGGACTATGTGTGGTATGACAAGAGATTCTGGAAGGAGGGCGCATATCATGTGGAGCCATTCTTGAGAAAGACATTGTTCTCTGGTATCCGTAACCCGATGAGCGACGGTATAGACATCTCGCATGAGAGAAGAATCGGAAATGTGGATGTGACAGCTGCCGTTAACCTTTTCACTGACGAGGGATACAAGAAGGGCGGCTATAACAAGAGAGTTAGAGCGGCTGCCGGCGTGACATACTATAGCCCTAAGATAAAGGGAATGAACTTCGGATTCAACACCAACTTCCTGAGCACAGAGGCTGCCGATGCGTTCCTTTGGCGTTCGGACAAGGCGCCATACGAGCAGTCGCCATTGGCAAACATGGCTCGTCAGACAAACGAGTTCTACTTCGACCCTCAGTTCACATATCACGACTATGACCGTGGCATGATGCACAAGTTGAGAGGACGTTTCTATACATCTGCATCGAACATCAACTCCGAGGCAACCGATAAGAACATATCGGAGATTCTCGATAATATGGGAACAAACTATGAAGCCTTAGCTAAAGATGTTCAGCAGATAGTTACTAAGGTTCAGGCAAAGAATCCTAATTTCGCAGGTCTTGTGGATCAATCGGATTTCTCTGCTATAACGGATATGTATAATATATTGTCAGAAGTGTATCCGGATGTTAAAGTAAATAAGATCACAGGTCTTGTCGCGAAGATGCTTATTGGCGGCTTGACACCAGAAAATATCTCAGATGGAGTTACAGCTATCAAACAGATCGGCAACAAGTATTTCCCTAACGCATCTTCAGCCGACTATGTTGACCTGATAGCATGGGCGATGGCAAAGGGAACTCTTCCTACAGGTTTGAACTCTATTATTCCAATCGCACTGAACGAAGTGCTGAACAACGGAAAGCAGGAGCAGGAGAAACTGAACGACCCAGACCGTGTGGACGATTACTACCTCGACTACCAGTTCAGCAAGGAGTTCGGAAGCCAGAACACCCTCACAGTGGGTGCGACATACGAGCACGTTTATTCGTTGGCTGAGACTTCTGGAACACACCACAGTGACAACGCTGCTCTCTATGTGCAGTACGACGACAAGTTCTTCGACAAGTTGAACCTGTCAGTCGGCGGACGTTTCGAGTACTATCGTGTGGATGACGCGAAGAGAGAGTCAGAGACTGACATCTTCGGTCTGAAAGTGCCAGTCAAGCCAGTGTTCAGAGGCGGTTTGAACTATCAGGTGGCTAAGGGAACATTCATCCGTGGTTCGTTCGGTCAGGGATACCGTTATCCTTCAATCACCGAGAAGTTCGTTAGAAAGGACATCGGTGGTATCGGCGCTTATCCTAATATGGACCTCAAGGCGGAGAGCGGATACAACGTGGAGCTCGGAATCAAGCAAGGATACAAGGTGGGCAATGTGAAGGGATTCGTGGATGCGGCAGCATTCTACACAGAGTATAAGGACATGATCGAGTTCAGAATCGGACTCTTCAACAACAACGCTCCTTACACATACATCGACAACCTCTCGCAGGTGCTGACAATACTCCAGAACGGCGACATGCTCGGTATTGGTGCGCAGTTCTACAACGTAAACCACGCGCGTATATATGGTGCTGAGGTTAACTTCAGCGGTATCTGGGACATAACTTCAAAGACAAACCTCATGTTCAACGTCGGTTATGTTTACACAGAGCCAATCGACGTGGACTACAAGGACATAAACGCAGTGGAGGCTGGCTACACCGACCCATTGCAGATGAAGCAGAAGAGCAACACTTCGAAGTATCTGAAGTATCGTCAGAAGCACTCGCTGAAGGGTTCGCTTGACCTGACTTACGACCGCTACTCAATCGGTACAAGCATGACATGGAAGAGCAAGACACTCGCTGTTGACTACTTCATGGTGGACGAGAGAGACAAGGAGAATCCAGACGTTATGGACTATGTGAGAAGCCTGCTCTTCGGCGACCTCCAGGGTTACTGGGAGAGAAACAATAAGGGCTACTTCGTTCAGGACCTCCGTGCGAGCGTTCAGATAACAAAGGGATTCAAGGTGATGGGCATCATCTCGAACCTCTGGAACAAGGAATACAGCACACGTCCAATGGACATTTCGCAGCCAAGAACATACACACTCCAGCTGGAGGCTAAGTTCTAAAAAAGCGATTAATCATATAAGCAAAGCCTGAGTGAAAACTCGGGCTTTGTTTGTTTTTTGAGTCATTCTGGTTGCTGTGGTTCGACAATTTTTGGTCACTGAGCACCGTCGAAGTGCACCAACCGTCGAAGCACCAATGTCATTTCGGCTTCGCTCAATGACCGGCGCAGACTACTTGGCGTAGCCGAAGCACAAAAAAGAAAGCCGTCACCATTTTCATGATGACGGCTCGCGGAAAGTGGGGGATTCGAACCCCCGGAACGGTTGCCCGTTCGCAGGTTTAGCAAACCTGTGGTTTCAGCCACTCACCCAACTTTCCAATATCTTTTGATAATCGTCGGCTTTGTACTGAATTCGCAAAGGAGGTGTATCTCTCTTTTGCGAGTGCAAATATAGGAAAAGTGATTCTAACTTTCAAAATAGTTGTTTACTTTTGTGGATATTTTTTGCAAAGCCCGTAATTACAGATTCTGATAATGAACAAGACTAAGATTTTAATTCTCTGTGTGTGCGTTCTCGCTGCGATATTCCTGTCGTTTATGCTGCTGCCAGCTGTGTCGGTGGCCGAAGGCGAGAGCGAGGAAAGACTCTATTTGGAGAACGGCGATGTGAACGCGCTGCTGGATTCTATAAACTCAAAGGAAAGCATAAAGTGCGATTTCACTCTGTCAATGGCGATAAGACTGACAAGCGTGTTCCGCACATTCAAGCCGGGTAGCTATGTGCTGGAGGACGGAATATCAACCATGAGGCTTGTGAATAAACTGGTGAAAGGACGTCAGGACCCGATAAAGCTGACATTCAACAGCGTCAGGACCAAAGAGCAGCTGTGCTCAAGACTCTCGCAGCAGCTTATGCTCGACAGCGCCGACATAGCCAATGAACTGAGAAACGACTCGATACTCAAGGCTTACGGCATGGACACACTGAGCGTAATGTCGATTTTCCTGCCGGACACTTACGAGGTTTACTGGAATATAAAGCCGAACAAGCTGATGGACAAATTCCACAGCGCCTACAAGGCATTCTGGACTGCAGACCGCAAAAACAAGGCCGAGGCGGCTAAAATAACGCCATTCCAGGCGACTGTGCTTGCGTCGATAGTTGACGAGGAAAGCACATACAAGCCAGAGCTGCCTGTGATAGCCGGGCTGTATCTCAACCGTCTGCACATAGGCATGAAGCTGCAAGCCGACCCGACAGTGAAGTTCGCGACAGGCGATTTCTCATTGCGCCGCATAACCCTTGATCACATAAACGCCACAAGGAACAACCCTTACAACACATACACACACATCGGACTTCCTCCGGGCATGATAAGGATACCGGAGAAGTCAACCATAGACGCGGTGCTGAACTACGAGCACCACGACTACCTGTTCATGTGCGCCAAGGGCAACGGCGAGAAGGGGCATAACTTCACGGTCACTTTCGGTGAGCACAAGCAGAACGCGACTAAGTATCAGCAGCATCTTGACAAGCGCAACATACATTAAGCCGTGGAGCTGTCATTTATCAGATTAATAGACTATATCGGCACGTTCGCTTTTGCGATAAGCGGACTGCGTATGGCTGCGATAAAGCATTACGATTGGTTCGGCGCTTTTGTCGTGGGGCTGGTGACGGCAGTGGGCGGCGGTACGCTCAGGGACTTGTTCCTTGGTCAGACTCCGTTCTGGATGACTGACGGCAGCTACCTTGTGTGCACAGGCTTGGCATTCCTTTTTGCCGTGGTCTTCAGAAAGCAGCTCTTTGAGTTCAACAACACGTTCTTTGTGTTCGACACCATAGGCTTGGGGCTTTTCGTCGTGGTCGGTTTTCAGAAGACCGTTGACGCAGGCTATTCGCAGTGGCTCGCCATAATCATGGGTACGATAACCGGTGCTGCCGGCGGTGTGATAAGAGACGTTCTGCTGGCTCAGGTGCCGCTGATTTTCCGCAAGGAGATTTACGCGCTGGCATGTGTCGTAGGCGGCCTTGTTTACTGGCTGTGCAACATTATCGGTTTCGGCGGAGTTATATCGCCCACGGCGGCTGCGTTAAGCGTTATTCTGACACGATTCATCGCCATGAAATACAATATCGGTCTTCCGTTGCTGACGAAGTACGATGAGGACAAGAACGAAGAAAAATAACTCTTTATTAGAGGCAATAAAAAAGGCTTGCTCAACAGCAAGCCTTTTTTTTTAATATCTAGTCTTTTATCTTA
>CAMHCZ010000127.1 GCA_946183755.1 uncultured bacterium
TTTCGTTGATGTATGCAACAAGCTGTGCGATAAACTGATATACCGCCATCCGCATATTTACGGAAATGTCAGCGCAGAGACTCCCGAGGATGTGGAAAGGAACTGGGAAGCGCTCAAGACAAAGGAAAAGGGCGGCAACAAGAGAGTGCTGTCCGGAGTGCCGACGTCGCTTCCGAGCCTGATAAAGGCTTACCGCATACAGGACAAGGCGCGCAACGTGGGCTTCGACTGGGAGGTACGTGAGGACGTGTGGAAGAAGGTGCGCGAGGAGTATGAGGAAGTGCAGAGCGAGATAGACAGCATGGATGCCGACAGGATGACAGGCGAGTTCGGCGACCTGCTTTTCGCCATCGTGAACGCGGCGCGCTTGTATGGCGTTGACCCCGACAATGCCCTCGAACGCACAAACCAGAAATTCATCAGGCGATTCAATTACATCGAGGACAAGACAAAAGAGAAAGGACTCGAGCTTAAGGACCTTGACATCGACGATATGGATGAGTTGTGGGATGAGGCTAAATCAGCCGACTGCTGAATAAGGCTACATTGTATTTAAATGACTATCTTTGTTCGTTATTAAAACTCAGCGGCTTTGAAGCAAATCTTGGAAACGGAAAAAGCGGAGCGCTCGACGTATGTGGCCACGATGGGCTACTTCGACGGCGTGCATCTGGGACATCAGTATCTGCTGAGCCAGCTGAGAACGTGTGCCGACGTCAAGGGCAAGCCGACGCTTGTCGTGACCTTCGACAACCATCCGCGCACAGTGCTTTCGGGCAAGCCGATGCCGCTGCTGACTACGACGCAGGAGAAGCTTCTGCTGCTGGAGCGGCAGAGTGTTGACGCATGCGCGTTGCTGCACTTCACCCACGAGATGGCGCAGATGTCAGCCAAGGAGTTCATGCAGAGGATTCTCGTTGACTGGCTCGGTGTGGACACGCTCGTGGTGGGTTACGACCATCGTTTCGGACACAACCGGAGCGAAGGCTTCGACGACTATGTCCGTTACGGCAAGGAGATGGGGCTGAGCATCGTGCCGGCTGAGGCTTTTCGAGTAGGCAGCGGCGAGAGCGTTTGCTCGTCTAAGATTAGAGAGTGCCTGGCAGAGGGCGATATAGACAAGGCGAACGAATACCTGTCGCGCCCATACTTCATGACGGGAACGGTGGTGGAAGGCAGACAAGTGGGCAGGACGATAGGCTATCCGACAGCCAACCTGATGCTGGACGACGCCTCGAAGCTCGTGCCAAAGGACGGAGTTTACGCGGTCAGGGTAGTGGTCAACGACGTCCATGCCTACAACGCCATAATGAACATAGGCACAAGACCGACGCTGAACGACGGTCGCGGTCGTACGATAGAGATTCACCTTCTTGACTTCAGCGGCAGCCTGTACGGCGCGAGGATGAGAGTCGAGTTTGTCGGCTTCATCCGCGACGAGCGCAAGTTCGCTGATTTCGAGCAGCTGAGGCAGCAGATAAGTATAGACAAGGCAGATGCCATAAAAATATTCCGATAAATGAAAAGTTCATACAGCAGTGGCAGACATTACTTAGAGAAACTGATAGAGCCAAACCTACAGTCGGTGGCGATGATTTTCGGATTGTCGCTTGTGCTCTGGTTGCTGGGCTATGCGTTCCAGCCTCAGGAATTGTGGAATTGCGAGCCGTCGAGCCACATCGATGTTATGGTCAGCGAACTGATTGACCCGACGTCTTTCGCCGGATATTTCTTCGGGTGGGCTTCGGTACTGATTGTGGCGGTCATGCTCTTTGTCCTCAACGAGCGTGACAACATGATCTCGCAGCGCACGATACTGCCGATATTCTTCTATGTCATGCTGGTCGGCGCTAATGTCAATTCCCAGTCGTTCGTCATGTCGAGCGTTTCCAACGTATTTGTGATATTTGCCATGCACAGCGTGTTCTCCGGCTACCGTCAGCGTTTCCCGGTGCGTGCGTCGTTCAACATGGGCATATACATAGCTTTGGCATCTATTTTCTGCGAGGAGTACCTGCTGCTTATGCCGTTCTTTCTGCTCGGTATGCTGCAGCTTAACACACTTTCGCTCAGGACGTTCTTCGCGGGCATAGTCGGACTGATAGCCATGTATTTCCTGATATTCGGCATTATGTTCATCGCTGACGACAGCATGGCCATATCATTGTATGAGGAGTATGTGTCATATTTCTACCTGCCTTCTCCGGAGTACGAAATAAGCGTTGTCATACTGCTGTTCTACGGTTCGCAGTTATTGTGTCTGCTGTGCGCTGCGTCAAGCGTGTTCAGCCGCAATTATGTGGACAACATGAAGGGCAGCAAGCTGCTGAGTGTGACCATCATGCTGATGCTCGGCGGAGTTCTGATGTTCCTGTTGTTCTCCAGCAAGATGCCGTCGTTCTATCCGCTCATGGCAATGCTGGAGTCCATACTTTTTGCTCATTACTTCACGCTGCATAAGAGCATGGCTTCCAAGATTGTCTTTCTGACGTTTATCTGCTGTTCATCGCTCTATTTCCTCAATTCCATAATCTTCCAATAAGTGTTAGAGGGGCTTTGTGTGTATGGCTATCTGGGGCTTTTCATAGCTTCGTTCTTAGCCTCTACAATCATTCCGCTGGCGTCGGAGGCGGTTTTCACTGCCGTTGTTTGGCAGGCTGGCGCCGACCCTCTGATTTGCGTGTTTGTGGCTACGGCCGGCAATACCTTAGGCTCTCTCACATGCTACTGGATTGGCACGCTGGGCAAGATTGAGTGGATAAAGAAATGGCTGAGAGTGGACGAGGATAAGCTCTACAAGGCGGTGGGCAAAGTCAGGAAATGGGGAGTATGGCTCGCGTCATTGTCGTTCCTGCCGGTCGTTGGCGATTTGATAGCCATAGCCACAGGATATGTCCGTTGCAACGTGTGGGCGGTGTCGGCGCTTTTCTTCGTCGGCAAGATGCTGCGTTATTTAGTCTGGATGTTCGTTCAGAATCAGTTTCTGTTCTCGTGATGAGGCTATGCGCCTTTCACAAGTCTGGCTGCATTCTCGGCACAGAGTTCACCGTCTATTCCCGATGATGTTATGCCGCCTGAATATCCTGCGCCTTCTCCGCATGGAAACAGTCCTTTGATGCTGGTGTGCTGCAGTGTCTCCCTGTCTCTCGGGATGCGTATTGGCGACGACGACCTCGACTCCACGCCAAGTATCACAGCCTCGTTGGTCACGAATCCGTGCATCTTGCGGTCAAACTGCTTGAATCCGTCCTGAAGCCTTTTGCCTATCGAATCCGGCAGCCAGAAGTGTATTGGCGACGATATTGCGCCGGGCAGATAGCTGCACTTAGGCAGCGACGACGACAGCCTGCCTTTTACGAAGTCGGCGAGCCTTTGCGCTGGAGCGGCGAGCCCCAGTCCGCCGTTGTTCTTGAATGCGAGCTGCTCCACATGCTTCTGGAACATCAGCCCGGAGAAGTTGCCGTATTTGCTCCACTCGGTTTTCTCGAGGTCCTCCGGCCTTATCTCCACAACGATTCCGCTGTTGGCGTATGGCGAGTTTCTCAGCGAGTTGGACATGCCGTTGACGACGATGCCGTCGTTTTCTGTCGAAGCCGGCACGATTTGTCCTCCCGGACACATGCAGAACGAGTACACGCCTCGTCCGGCCGACTGTGCCACGATGTTGTAGGCTGCTGGCGGCAGATATTCGCCTCGTTCCTTTCTGTGGTATTGTATGCTGTCTATCAGCGCTTGCGGATGCTCCACTCTCACGCCCATGGCGAAGCCTTTGGCCTCGAGCGCGATTTTCTTGCTGTCGAGCATTTGGTAAACGTCCCTTGCCGAGTGGCCTGTTGCCAGTATCACGGCGTCGCTCTTGAATTCTCTTCCGTCCTCGCAGACGATGCCCTTCACGCATCCGTTCTCTATCACGAGGTCGGTCATCTTGCAGCAGAAGTGCACTTCGCCTCCGTACTGGAGTATCGTCTTGCGCATGTTCTTGATTACGACCGACAGTCTGTCTGTGCCTATGTGCGGATGCGCCTCGTAGAGTATCTCGTCTTGCGCACCGTGGTCGTGGAATATCTGCAGGATTCTGCTTGTGTTGCCTTTCTTCTTGGAGCGTGTGTAGAGTTTTCCGTCGGAGAATGCTCCTGCGCCGCCTTCGCCGAAACTGAAGTTGCTTTCCAGGTTCAGCCCCTTGTTGCGTGACGCTTGGGCTATGTCTATTTTCCTTTCTGAGACGCTTTTGCCTCTCTCTACGATAATCGGCTTGACCCCCAGCTCAATCAGTCTGAGAGCGGCGAAAAGTCCGGCTGGGCCTGCGCCCACGACTATCGCCTGCGGCTTTGCGCTTACGTCCTGATACTTTATCTCCTCGCAGATGCGTGGCGCGCCTTGCGACTCCTCGTCGATGTACAGCCTTACCGACAGGTTGATTTTCGGCATGCGCTGTCTTGCGTCAACAGTCTTGTGCTCTATGCGTATGCTTTTCACCCTCTGCGGCTGCACGCCTGCCTTGGCGCAAGCCTCGTTTTTCAGTAGCTTGTCGTTGGCGGCTTGCTCGGGCGAGAGTGTTATGTTGACGCTTTGCTGCATAGTCTGGTCTTATGCCTTTTTCTCGTTGCTTTCGATTGTCTTGAGGGTCTTCTGCAGCTCCTTCTTCATCTTCTCGATGTTCTTGTTCATCTCGTCGAGCAGAGGGCTCTGCTTCTTCGAGTTGGCAGGCGCGAGGAACAGGATGTTGTTCTCGGCTGTCTTAATGTCGTTTCTCAGCTTTTCAGCTGTACGGCGGAGCTTTGCGACATCCACAGGGCGGTTGTCGTCGTCGATTTTCAGTGTGTCGAATATGTTGTCCACTGCCTTGTGGAACGCCTTGTAGATTTTGTCCTTTTCGTCGTAAGGCACGCGTCCTATGGCGTTGAACTCCTTGATGAGTTTCTTTATCTCGTCGGCATTGCTCTTGGCGTTGTCCTGTGGCTTGAAGTTCTTTATCTGCTCTATTATCGCCAGTTTCTTCTGCAAGTTGTCCTGCTCCTCTTTCACGTGCTTCTCGTAGGCTTCCTTGCGCTTTGTGAAGAACTCGTCGCATGCTGCGGTGAATTCCTTCCACATGGTCTGGTTGTCGCGCGCAGGCACAGGACCGATTTTC
>CAMHCZ010000128.1 GCA_946183755.1 uncultured bacterium
ATGTAATAATTCTAACTCAAAACAAGATATGAAAGCATATGTTTTCCCTGGACAAGGATCTCAGTTCCCAGGCATGGGCAAGGATCTTTATGACAGCAACCCGAAGGCGAAAGAGCTTTTCGAGAAGGCTAATGAAATTCTTGGTTTCAGAATAACTGATGTTATGTTCAATGGAACAGATGAGGATTTGCGTCAGACTAAGGTGACTCAGCCTGCCGTTTTCCTTCACTCTGTTATTACAGCGCTCACAACTCCTGATTTGAAGCCAGACATGGTGGCAGGACACTCGCTGGGCGAATTCTCGGCTTTAGTAGTTTCTGGCGCTATTTCTTTCGAGGCTGGCGTTTCGTTGGTTTCGCAGCGTGCGCTTGCCATGCAGCGTGCTTGCGAGATAAATCCAGGAACAATGGCTGCTGTCATCGCGTTGCCTGACGATGTTGTCGAGGAGGTTTGCGCTTCTATCACCGACGGAGTGGTGGTCCCAGCCAATTACAACTGCCCGGGACAGCTCGTTATCTCAGGCGCAGAGAACGCCATAGACAAGGCTTGCGTGATACTCAAGGAGGAGAAGAACGCCAAGCGCGCTTTGAAGCTCGTTGTTGGCGGCGCTTTCCACTCTCCGCTGATGGAGCCAGCTCGTCAGCAGTTGGAGACTGCCATCGCGGCTACCGAGTTCGCTGTTCCTTCTTGTCCGATATATCAGAACGTGGATGCAAAGCCATCGACTGACCCTGAGAAGATTAAGGCTAACCTCATAGCGCAGCTCACATCGCCAGTGCGCTGGACACAGACTGTGCAGAATATGGTGGCTGATGGCGCCGACTACTTCAAGGAAATCGGTCCGGGCAAGGTGCTCAAGGGACTTGTGGCTAAAATCGATAAAACTGTTACTGTAGAATAATTCTTAAGATAATGTATAGAACTAACACTTGCGGCGAACTGCGCATCTCGGACAAGGGCAAGACTGTCACATTGGCTGGATGGGTGCAGCGCGTACGTAAACTCGGAGGCATGACATTCGTTGACCTCCGCGACCGTTATGGCATCACTCAGCTCGCTTTTGACGAGGCTAAGAACAAAGAACTTTCGGACCAGGCGCAGAAGCTTGGACGTGAATATGTAATCCAAGTGACTGGACTGGTGGAGGAGAGAGCTTCGAAAAACTCTAAGATTCCTACCGGCGATGTTGAGATTATCGCTTCTGAGCTTAATATTCTCAACACTTCTGACGTGCCTCCTTTCACAATCGAGGACGAAACCGACGGCGGCGACGACCTGCGCATGAAGTACCGTTATCTGGACTTGCGCCGTAACGCTGTGCGCCGCAATCTGGAGCTTCGCAATCAGCTGACTTTCCTTGTTAGGGATTTCCTTGTGAAGCGCAACTTCATCGAGACTGAGACTCCATGCCTCATAAACTCGACTCCGGAAGGCGCGCGCGATTTCGTTGTGCCAAGCCGTATGAATCCGGGCGAGTTCTATGCGTTGCCTCAGTCGCCTCAGCTCTTCAAGCAGCTGCTCATGGTGGCAGGCTTCGACCGTTATTTCCAGATAGTCAAGTGCTTCCGCGACGAGGACCTTCGTGCCGACCGTCAGCCTGAGTTCACTCAGATAGACTGCGAGATGTCTTTTGTCAAGCAGCCTGACGTAATCGGACTTTTCGAGGAGCTTATCAAATATGTGTTCTCCACAATCAAGTCAATAGACTTCAACGAGCCTTTCCTGCAGATGACATGGCACGACGCTATGCGCCTCTACGGCTCAGACAAGCCAGATATGCGCTTCGGCATGACATTCGTGGAGATTACCGACATTGTGAAAAACAGAGACTTCAACGTCTTCAACACAGCCGCTTATGTAGGCGGAATATGCGCCGAGGGATGCGCTTCTTATTCGCGCAAGGATTTGGATGCGCTGACAGATTTCGTCAAGCGTCCTCAGGTGGGTGCGGCAGGACTTGTGTATGTGAAGTACAACGCCGACGGCACATTCAAGTCTTCTGTCGATAAATTCTACAATCAGGACGACCTTAAGGCTTGGGCAGAGAAGTTCAATGCAAAACCGGGCGACCTTATGCTCATCCTTTCCGGTTCAGACGTTCAGAAGACACAGATACAGCTCGGACAGCTCCGTCTTGAGATGGGCGACCGTCTCGGACTGCGCGACAACACTAAGTATGCGCCTCTGTGGGTAGTAGATTTCCCAATGTTTGAATGGGACGAGGAGTCTTCACGCTTCAAGGCAATGCACCATCCGTTCACATCGCCTAAGGCTGAGGATTTGCAGTACCTTGAGTCTGAGCCAGGACGTGTGCGTGCCGATGCTTACGACTTCGTGCTCAACGGAGTGGAAGTGGGCGGCGGCTCAGTCCGTATCCACGACCGCAACCTGCAGAGCCGCGTGTTCAAGGCTATTGGACTGACAGAGGAAGAGGCGAACTCAAAGTTCGGCTGGCTGCTCACAGCGTTCAAGTACGGCGCGCCTCCTCACGCAGGACTTGCGTTCGGTCTCGACCGTATGGTTTCGCTGCTGGCAGGTCTGGACTCAATCAGAGACTGCATCGCATTCCCAAAGAACAATGCAGGACGCGATGTCATGATTTCAGCTCCTTCGGTCATCGACCAGTCGCAGCTTGACGAGCTTTGCATTTCGCTCAACGTTCCAGAGAAAGACAAATAAGTTTTATATATAAGAGAAAGGCTTGCTACTGATTTGCAAGCCTTTCTTATGTTCATACTGTTTATGGCATTATCCAACATCGAGAAGCATTACAACAAGCATCCGGAGGACTTGCGTTTGTTGCGCAGGCACGGCATCGTGGAGTTTGAGGTCACGATGCACCATTTGCGTCGATTCCTGCAGTCTGGGCAGTTTCTGCTTGACATAGGCGCAGGCACAGGACGCTACACGTCGGCATTGATGGCTGAAGGCTATAAGGTGAAGGCTGTGGAGCTTGTGCGCCGCAATATCGAGGTGTTTCTCAAGCGAGAGCCTGGGGCCGACGTGGTGCAGGGCGATGCGAGGGACATGGCGTTCCTTCCCGATGGCATTGCCGACGTCACGCTTCTGCTCGGACCGCTTTATCATCTTATAAGCGATGAGGAGAAACTGAAGGCATTGCTTGAAGCCAAGCGTGTGACTAAGCCTGGAGGAGTCATATTTGTGGCTTATCTGATGAACGAGTACAGCATTCTGTCTTACTGCTTCGATGAAGACAGGATAGGGGAACTGCTGGCGAAAGGTCAGGTGGATAAGGATTTCCACATACAGGCGAAGGACGATGAGTTGTACGATTATGTCCGTATAGATGACATCAACCGCTTGAATGAAAAGGCAGGCTTGGAGCGTGTGACAATATTCTCGCCAGATGGAGCGTCGGATTACATGCGCACACGTCTTAACCGCATGAACGAAGAGACTTTCGCCCATTTCATTGAGTATCAGAAGTGCATATCCGAGCGTCCCGACCTTATCGGCGCGGGCAGTCATGTGGTGGATGTCGTGAGGCGTCCGTGAGAGAGAATGTTTTTTTGATATATGAAAAAATCGAACTGAGAAATCAGCCCGCTTTTTTTGTTTATTGATTTGCGTTATTTATTTCCTTCCCTTGATGATGTCATCAAGTACGGCAGGCTCGTTGTTCTCGTAGAATTTTGGGGATATTTTCAGCACTTTCTCGTACATGACTTTCGCGTTCTCGTAGTCTCCGAATATGGCGTAAATCTCGCCCTTCGAGTCGTACCAGTTTGGGTTTTCCGGGTCGATTTCGATGTTCTTGCTTATCAGCGAGAGCGCCTTGACTTCGTTTGGCTTGAAGAACTTGCCTTTGGCGTAGGCATAGGCGAGCTGATTAAGGGCGGAAGTCTCGTTCTGTGCGGCTGCACGCTCAAACCATTCTAAACCAAGTTCTTCGTTCTGCTCAACTCCAAGTCCGAGCATGTAGCACTTTCCGATGCAGAACTGAGCATCGGCGAAGCCGTTGTCAGCCGACTTCATATACCATTTTGCGGCTTCTGCATAGTCCTGTTCCAGTCCGCACAGTCCTTTCTCGAAATTTATGCCCAGATTGTATTGCGACACAATGTCGCCTCGCTCGGCAGCCAATCGGTAGTATATCAAGCCCTTGGCGCAGTCCTTCTGCGCGTGGGCGTAGTAGTATCCAATGTTGCAAGCGGCAGCGGCCATGCCTTCTGACGACGCCTTCTCCAGCAATTCCAGACCTTCTTTGTCCTTTTTCTGGCTTATGTATAGGTTGCCCAGATTGTACATAGCGTTCACGTTTTCCTGTTTGATAGCCTTCAGGTAGTATTTCTCGGCTTTCTTCAGGTCCTTCTTCACACCGTTTCCATTCTCATACAGCAGTCCGAGATTGTTGCAGGCAGGCGAGTAGTCTTGTTGCGCAGCTTTCTCATACCATTTTGCGGCCTCCTCTTTGCTCTGTGTCACGCCTTCGCCGGTTTCATGCATAAATCCCACTTGCCATTGCGCCTCGGCGTTTCCTTCGTGCGCTTTCTTTATTATCTCGAGTCTTTCTTCTGGAGTTCTTCCGTAGCTTGTGAGCAGCAGCGCAGTCATTGCTGCCATCAGGATTACGATTCTTTTCATGTTCAATTTGTTTTGGTATAGGTCTTAATACAAGATGTAAGTCTTTGTGGTTCTTGTTTTTACGCCATCGTCTTGTTTTGCGGCTTGGGCGTCCTCAGCCGCTTTCTTGGAACTCTGTATTGCCGCTTTTCTCATCTGTATGTCGTCTTCGGTGACGATGTTGTCGTTGAGGAATTTTTCTGTTTTTGGTGCAGTTTTCTGTGCGGCTGTCGGCTTCTGCGGCTCTGCCTTGACGAACTTCATTTTTCTTTCTTTCGTCGGGTCTATGTCATCCAGATTGTACAGCTTTATGGCGTTAGGCACTGCGCATTCCAGCATTCCTCTTTCGCTTATTCTTCTGGCAATGCTTTCCCAGTCCTTGATGCCGTCTATCTCGGTGTACGACAGTAGTTTTGCTTTTGCTGGCTGTCCTTTGTAGAGGTACAGCGCGTGTCTCGCCGCCACGTTGATATTTCCTATTGTTATCACATTGAAGTTCACTTTCTGGTCCTCAAGCATTG
>CAMHCZ010000129.1 GCA_946183755.1 uncultured bacterium
GATGTTCATCATTGGGAGTGGCATAGTGTAGCTGTTGCATCCACCGATGTAGCGGTAGAGAGGTATGTTCAATGCCTTAGCAGCTGCCTGTGCTGTAGCAAGAGAAACACCAAGGATGGCGTTTGCTCCGAGCTTAGACTTGGTTGGAGTGCCGTCCAGTTCGAGCATCTTCATGTCAACTGCACGCTGGTTGAATACGCAGTCGCCCTTCAATGCTGGAGCGATGATGTTGTTTACGTTCTCAACAGCCTTGAGTACACCCTTGCCCAGGTAGCGGCCCTTGTCGCCGTCGCGGAGCTCAAGTGCTTCATTTTCACCTGTAGATGCGCCTGATGGCACAGCCGCACGGCCCATTACGCCGTTCTCAAGTGTTACTTCTACTTCTACTGTTGGATTACCTCTTGAGTCGAGGATTTCTCTTGCATGGATTTTTTCAATCTTCATGGTTGATGATTGTTTATTTGTTTGATTTAATAAATTTGTAAATACAGTTTGTTGGATTTTCCAGCTGGCAAATATACAAATATTCAAATTAAAAACTAAGATAATTGCAGATTGTAGGTCGCAAAAAACTTAATATTATAAAAGTGTGCAATCAGAACTTGGCAAAACAAAAGGCTTGCTTCATCAGCAAGCCTTTAATATTGTCTGTCTTTTGTGAATTCTTACTTTGCGTTGCGCACTACACGCAGACCTACATAGTCGAACGAATAGGTTGGCGGTGTTCCGATTCGGTTGGTGTTGCGGCACGATTTCTCGATTATGTGCCATCCTCCTCCGCGTCGGCATCTTTCTGTGCCCATGACCGGACCCTTAGGGTTGGTTGCCGGCTTGCTGCTGTAGTCGCCATACCAGTCCCAGCACCATTCCCACACGTTTCCGCTCATGTCGTAGAGTCCTATCTCGTTGCATGCCTTCATGCCCGAAGGGTGTGTTGTGGCTTTGCTGTTCGCCTTGAACCATCCTACGATGTCGGCGTCGTCGCTGCCGGAGAACATTGTGTTCTTGGTGTCGGCACCGCCGCGCGATGCGTATTCCCACTCGGCTTCGGTAGGCAGTCTGTATCCGTTGGCCTTGTCGTCCCATATCACGGTGTTGCCTCGCCCGAACTTGTAGGCTGGTGTCAGTCCTTCCTTTTCAGAAAGCTTGTTGCAGAAGTTCACTGCCTCGTACCACGAAATGCTCTCAACTGGGAGATCCTCGCCCTGGAAGTGGCTTGGGTTGTATCCCATCACGTTCTGCCATTCCTGTTGAGAGATTTCGTATGTGCCGATATAGAAGTCGTTGAGTGTCACGTCGTGCACTGGAAGCTCGTCGGCAAAAACGGTTTCCTTCTCGTTTCCCATTTTGAAAGTGCCTCCTTTCACAAGAATCATCTCTGTGGCTGCGTAAGTGTTAATGCCGCAGATTGTAGCGATTGATGCGATGCCAAGAAGTAAAGTCTTTCTCATGTGCAAATGTTTTGGTTAATACTCTAAAATTGAAATGCTTTTCCTTGTGTATTAGATTAAGGTTGATTCTGGAAAAACAATCAATATGCAGACTGGAACTCGTCAAGGAAACGGATGTCGTTCTCCGAGAAGAGTCTCAGGTCTTTAACCTTGTATTTCAAGTTTGCTATACGCTCAACACCCATTCCGAATGCGAATCCGGTGTACTCCTTGCTGTCTATGCCGCAGGCTTCCAGTACGTTAGGGTCCACCATGCCGCATCCGAGTATCTCTACCCATCCAGTGTGCTTGCAGAACGCGCAGCCCGTGCCGCCGCAGATGTCACACGAGATGTCCATCTCGGCCGATGGCTCTGTGAATGGGAAGTATGATGGTCTGAGTCTTATCTTAGTGTTCTCGCCGAACATTTCCTTTGCGAAGTAGAGCAGAGCCTGCTTCAGGTCAGCGAAAGACACGTTCTTGTCCACGTACAGACCTTCCACCTGATGGAAGAAGCAGTGCGCGCGTGCCGATATAGCTTCGTTTCTGTAAACTCGTCCAGGGCAGAGCACTCTGATAGGAGGCTTCTGCGATGTCATTATGCGCGACTGCACAGATGATGTGTGCGTGCGGAGCAGTATGTCGGGGTTCTTCTCTACGAAGAATGTGTCCTGCATGTCGCGTGCTGGGTGCTCAGGTGAGAAGTTCAGCGCGCCGAACACGTGCCAGTCGTCCTCTACCTCCGGACCCTCTGCCACAGAGAATCCTATGCGCGAGAAGATGTCGATGATCTCGCTCTTCACTAACGAGAGCGGATGGCGGCTGCCCAGAAGCACAGGGTCAGCGGTTCTTGTGTAGTCCTCGTTGGCGTTAGTCGCATCGCTCGAAGCGAATGACTCCTTCAGCGAGTTTATCTTGTCTTGAGCCTTATTGCGCAGGTCGTTCAGCAGCAGTCCCAGTTCCTTCTTCTGCTCGGCAGGGACGTTTCTGAATTCATTGAAAAGGGCAGTTATCTCGCCCTTCTTGCTCAGGTATTTAACTCTCAGCGCTTCAGCCTCTTCCTTGTTTGCTGCTACGAGTGCGCTTACTTCTTGTGCTATCTGTGCTATTTTCTCTTTCATAAAAACAAAATGCTATCTTAAAAAGCAAAATTTGGTGGCAAAGGTATGAAATAAAACATGACAATGTTCAATAATTTTTTCAAAAAGGATTTTCGCCTTTTTTATATGCGTTGGGCAAGGCTTATTTTTGAATGTAGAAGTGTAGTATATTTGTGCTCAATTTGTTTATGACAATAATATAATGACACAGTCGGAATTAATATTGGACTTTCTTAAGGAATTGGCGGCGAACAACAATCGTGAGTGGTTTGCTGAGCATAAGCCGAGATATACTGCGGCGGCAGAGGCGTTGGCTGAAGTCGTTGACAGGCTGATAGCCGGACTCGGGGCTTTTGACGATGACGTGAAATACCTGCATGCCAAGGACTGCACATATCGCATTTACCGCGACATACGATTCTCGCCTGACAAGAGTCCGTACAAACGTCACATGGCGGCATACATGGCTCGCGGTGGCAGAAAGTCTATAAGACCGGGCTATTACATCCATCTGCAGCCGGGCGGCGAGTCGCTCTTGGCTGGCGGACTGTATTGCATGGACAGCAAGATGGTCAAGGCTGCCCGACGTGCCATAAGCGACAACGCAGAGGAGTTTCTGGAGATAGTGGGCGAAAGTTCGTTCAAGGATACCTTCGTCTTTGCAGGCGACAGGCTCAAACGTATGCCGTTGGGGTTCGACCAGGGCTCTCCTGTGGCGGAGTACCTTAAATATAAGGACTTCACGGTTATTCGCAAGCTGCCGGACTCCTTCTTCGGCAACGACGGCTGGGAAAGCCAGGTTGTGGAGTGGTGTGAGGTTCTGAAGCCATTAAACGACTTCATGGGCTCGGCTTTGGATGATTATTATAATGTATAGGCGGCTTGCTTCGCTAATTTTGAAAAAAACAGGATAAAACTTTGCCGAGAAAAATGCAAATAGTAAATTTGAGGCATAAAGAAACCAAAACCAATTAATCACAAACAAAAAATGATATTAGACGCATTAGAAAACTCTGCTCTTTATGAGAGTTTGAACCCAAGATTCAAAGCCGCATTCGACTATGTGAAGAAAACCGACTTCTCTAAGCTGGAGCCAGGCAAAATCTATCTCGACGAGAAGAATCTTTTCATCAACTTCGCCGAGGGCAAGGGAAAGACAAAGGAAGAGGCTAAGATGGAGACTCACAGAGACTACATCGACATCCAGATACCTTATACTCAGGACGAGATAATGGGTTACAAGCCTGCTAAGGACTTGAAGAACCCAATCGACCCATACAACGAGGAGAAGGACATCACTAAGTACACTGACCAGGGCGACTCATACGTTACAGTGAAGCCAGGACAGTTCGCCATCTTCTTCCCAGAGGACGGACACCAGCCAGGCATAGGCGAGGGGCCTTTCCGCAAGATCATCGTTAAAGTAAAGGTGAAATAAATAGGTTTTTATAATTAAGGGTGGGGAGGCAATGCCACGCGATTGATTAGATCCGTGGCGTTGCTTTCTCTTTTTATGTTAATATTGACGCAAAGTTTTATTATGGCAGACAATTATTTGGAAAAGAAAATGGAGGAGTACGAAAGGCGCAAAAAGATGATGAGCGGAGCGAAGAAGGCGAAAAAGCCAGTGGCAAAGCCTAAGAACTCAGAGCCGAAGGACGGCGAGCGGTGATGTCATTTTTTTGTGTTATTCCCTGTCGCTGATTCGCGGTTGCTGATTTCCGGTCACTGAGCGTAGCCGAAGTGCACCGGTCAAATGTAGCCGAAGCGCCGAACCAAATCGAACAGTAATATATTAATGTGTATTATGAAAAATGCAGAAACAGACAGTATCGTCGAAAGGCATCCTTGGGGGCTGTTTGTGCCCAGTAATGCTAGGGTGCTTATGCTTGGCAGTTTTCCTCCGCTGCGCAAGCGATGGTCGATGGACTTCTATTATCCTAATATAAATAATGACATGTGGCGCATCATGGGGCAGATTTATTACGGGAACAAAGAGGAATTTGTCGTGCCGGGCAAGAAGATGTTTGACAAGGAGAAGATTGTGGCGTTCCTTAACGAGGAAGGAATCGCGCTTGGCGATGTGGCTAAGGCGGTGGTGCGTGAGAATGGCGATAGTTCCGACCTGCACCTCAAAGTTCTGGAGACGATAGATTTAGAGAAAGTGCTTGCCGATGCGCCGTTGTTGCGGACGGTAGTGGTGACGGGCGAGAAAGCGTGCGTGGCGCTATGCGAGAATCTTGGCGCAGGGAAACTGAAGGCTGGGCAGAGTGCCGAAGTGCAAGTGGCTGGCAGAAAGGTCGTTCTGTGGCGGCTTGTGTCATCGTCTCGGGCTTATCCATTGGCTTTCGACAAGAAGGTGGAAATATACCGTCGCGCATATAGAAAAATTAGGTAAAAGGAGCGTCTTTTGTAAAATTCTGTAAGATTTTCTTTAAAAATGGTGATTCGTATTAAAAAAATATATAATTTTGCATCGTTTTTCGTCTGATATGTAAGACTACATGCATATCTTTCGAGCAAAAAAATAACTAACTAAACTAAACAAACA
>CAMHCZ010000130.1 GCA_946183755.1 uncultured bacterium
GTGACCGAAAGTTCATGGCGCTAAAAGAGTCGCTTCGCGAGAAATCAAGCAAATAGCAACAAATCAGACAGAATGTTCTATTTGAACGATTTGATTCTATTTTGATGGATTTCTGTCCGCAGGACACAGGATTAATATTTTCCGGCATTGTAGGGGCGAATAATCATTCGCCTATGCAAACACAGCCAGCCAAATTTTAACATTTGCGGAACACCCGCCCGAACAGCCAAAGAAATATTTGATTATCAAGATATTACAAAACATGGCGTGCATAACGCAATATACGCAGAACCACCATGAATGCTTTTTTTTCGCAGCGAGCGATAAAAAAACGGCAAAAAAAACACGGAAATAGAAAAAATGTATAACTTTGCCCTCATCAAATTAAGAATTGAAAACTTTATTTATCATTAAACAAAACATTTTAGAAAAATGAAGAAGTTATTCGTATTATCAGTTTCAGCTCTTCTCGCAGGAGCAATGATTGTATCTTGCTCAAAGAAGCAGGAGGAGGCACCAGCAGCTGACACAGATTCAGTAGCTGTAGTAGTAGCAGACTCAGCAGTAGTTGACACTGTAAAGGTTGACTCTGTAGTAGTAGAGGAGCCTAAGGCTGAGGCTAAGCCAGCAGCTAAGAAGGCAGCTAAGAAAGAGGTAAAGAAGGAAGAGCCTAAGGCTGAAGAGGCAGCAGCACCTGCACCAGTAGCAGAGCCAGCTCCAGCACCAGCAACTCCAGCAGAAAGACGTGCAGCAGCTAAGGCAGCAGGTCAGGAGGCAGCTAGCACAGCAATGACTCCAGCACAGAGACGTGCAGCAGCTAAGGCAGCTAAGGCTGCAGCAGCAGCGGCAGCAGCTCAGTAATATACTAATAGACTTTTATATTAACCAATTTAATTTTTAAAGATTATGAAAAAATTCTTTTTAGCAATGTTGGTAGCAGCAGCTACAATGGTTAGCTTCACTTCTTGTAACAAGGACGACAAGGACGATGCAACAGCACCAGAGGCAGAATACATATTCGCAGGAACTACTGACCATGGCGCATCTTCTTTCGCACTCGTACTTTCAACTGGCGAGGCAGGAAATCTCTTCGCTTTCACATCAGTAGAGGATGGTATTACTGCTGTTTATTCAGGAGAGTTCTCATTCAGTGGCAACAAGTTGATTCTTAAGTACGACAATGGTGCAATTGAGGAACTCACAGCTGACGTAGACATCACTTCTAAGGGTCTTAAGAAGGTTAAGAGCTTGACTTACGACCTCGGTGACGGAACAGTAAGATTGGACAAGGAAGACTAATCACAACAATACTTAAAAAAAAGCGTCTCAAAATGAGGCGCTTTTTTTTATGCCTAAAGAGCCGTGAGAAATCTCGCGGCTCTGTTGTTTTTTGTGGTGGGCGGAGTGAAAGTCGCTCAGAAAAGTGTATATTTGCATCGTATCTGATTTAAACACAGAGTGATACGAGATAACAAACAGTTAATGATTGAATTTTCGCAAAAAATATATTAATATTGCAGAAAACACAAAAAAATCCCTGCTCCGTAGATGGGGCAGGGATTTTGGTTTTCGTATGAGCAGTGATTATTTATCCTCGAACTCGTCGATCTTGAAGTCGAAAGATGAGTCTGAAGACTCGCCCTCGGCAGCCTCGTTTTTGTATTCGCTGCCTACGCGCTCGCTCTTGTACTCATAATGGTTTTCTGAGGCTGGCTCCTCGCGACGAATGAATCCCATGACATCGTTGATGCCGTCTTCGAACTTCTCGAAGTCCTCTCTATAAAGGAATATCTTGTGTTTCTCGTAAGTGACTTGCGCATTCTCGTCGAATCCGTTCACCACCTTCTTGCTCTCCGTTATGGCAAGATAAAGCTCGCCCTTCCTGTTTCTTTTCACATCCAGATAATAGATTCTCTTTCCAGCCTTGATGGAGCGTGAATAGATAATCTCCTGGTCTTTCTGGTCTCTTGCCTGATTGTTTTCTTCCATGTTCATCTGTATTTTTTAAGGTTTCAACAAATTATTCCCTTAGCGCAAATGCGATAAGGTTTCCAAATTTCATATTTTTTATTGATACCTCAAAGAGAAACGGCTTTTTTCTTCATGTATTTTTGCTATATTTGCGCGTCTGTAAAGCATTTTACACGACATAGAATAACTAACCAATTAGCTCTTTGAAAAGTGACAAACCAGGCAATCATCAATCGAGTCCTTCTGCGCAAAAAAGTGCTGCAGAGTGTTTACGAACAGCTTAACAACGAGTCGCCCTCGCTGGACAAGGCTGTTAAGAACCTCAAGTTCAGCATCCAGCAGACATACTCCCTGTACAATTATCTGCTTCTCCTCATTGTGGACGAGACAGAGTATATATCGCAAAGAATAGACGCCGCAAGACACAAGAATCTGCCTACAGAGGAAGATCTCAACCCGAACACCAGATTCATTGACAACAAGTTCGCGGCCGTTCTGAAGTCGAATCTTGATCTCCAGGACTACATTTCCGACCACAAATTCTCGTGGACAGAGAATTACCCTGAGATACTCAAGGACATGTACGAGTTCATACAGGCGCACGACAGCTACAAGGAGTACATGGCGGCAGAGAGCACGACATTCGACGACGACAAGGAGATATGGCGCACGCTGATGAAGGACTTCGTGATAGAGAGCGAGTCGCTCGAGGCGATGCTCGAGGACTACAGCATATTCTGGAACGACGACATGGAAGTGGTGCTCAGCTTTGTGCTTAAGACCATAAGACGCATGAGCGAGAAAGACGGTGCGGCGCAGAAGCTTCTGCCTATGTACCGCGAGGCCGACGACGAGGCATTCGGCGTGAAGCTGTTCCGCAGCGCCTTGATAAACAAGGACGAGTACACCGAGCTGATAGACAAGAACACAAAGGGCTGGGACATCGACCGTGTGGCGTTCATGGACAAGACCATACTGCTGATAGCTGTTGCGGAGCTGCTCAATTTCCCGACAATACCAGTGAATGTGACCATGAACGAGTACATAGAGCTCTCGAAGTCGTATTCGTCGGACAAATCGCCTGCGTTTATCAACGGAGTCTTGGACAACATTGTTAAAGACCTGACAGCAAACAACAAACTGACGAAAGTGAAAATCGTCTCAAACAAATAATACAAACTGAATATTAACAATTAAATCTAACAGAAAATGAATCTTTCAATTCTTCTTGAAGCTCCACAGCAGGGTGGAGGCAGCGCAATGGGAAACATAATAATGATCGTCCTGATGGTCGTGGTTTTCTACTTTTTCCTTATCCGTCCACAGCAAAAGAGACAAAAAGAAATAAGAAAATTCCAGGAGTCAGTGACTAACGGCACAGAGGTCATCACTTCCGGCGGCATCTACGGCAAGGTAAAGGACGTCAAGGAGAAATACTTCGTAGTGGAGATAGCCGACGGCGTCAAGGTGAGCGTGGACAAGAGCAATGTGTTCGCTGTTCCTGCTCAGGCCGAGGAGAAGAAATAAGCATAGTGTTGCATTCATTCCATTCATAAAAGATGGAGCAGAGAATAAACACAGAAAACAACGGAAAGATTAGAATACCTTTGTCAAGGAATGTTCTAATCTTTCTTGTTTTTGTCGGCATATCGACATTCTTCTGGTTTTTGTTCGTGCTAAGCCACAAGCACACAGTGGACATAACAGTGAAGATAGAGTATCTGAACAAGCCGAAATCATACGTGCTGACCACCAATCTGCCGAAATACGTGACAGTCAGCGTAAACGACCTCGGATTCAACGAACTGGCGAATTTCTGGCGCAAGGAAGACTCTCTGGCGATAGAGATAGACCTGGCAGGCCGTTTCGACAGCACGGCGACACACTTCGGCATACAACAGTCCGAACTGCACAAGAGCCTTGCTGCCACACTGCCAAGCACTGCCGACATCAAGCAGTTCTACCCAAAAGAGATAAACGTGGGGTACAAGCGGCTGTATCAGAAGAAAGTGCCAGTAAGGCTTGTATGCAGCGTAAACCTCAGCCGCCAGTTCACACTCAAAAGCCCAGTGAGATTCAGTCCGGACACAGTGAGCATCTTCGGACCAAAGGACGTGATAGCTAACATAAACGAGATGAAGACCACAAGCGTGAGGCTGAACAACGTGGACAAATCGCAGAACATAAACGTGGAGTTAGCCAAGCACGCGCACATAACAACAGACCCAAAGACAGTGAGCGTCAGCATAGACGTAGAGCAGTTCACAGAAAAGTCAGTGACTGTGCCAATACAATCGCTCAACATACAGAACGGCAAGCGATTAAGAACATTCCCTTCGGAAGTCACTTTAACGTTCAACGTCGGACTCAGCCGATACAAGCAAGTGACTGCCGCCGACTTCGAGGTGTTCGCCGACGTGGCAAACAACGACAGCTCGAATATCTGCATATTGAGAGAGTCGCACAAACTGCCTTTCGTCAGTTCCGTGAGAATGACTCCAGACAGAGCCGAATACATAATCGAGGACAAATAAATGGCGAGAAGAGTAGGCATAACAGGCGGCATAGGCTCAGGAAAATCGGTCGTGAGCAAAGCGCTCCGCGCCATGGGCTACAAGGTCTATGACGCTGACAGCAACTCCAAACGCTTGTGCGCCACAAACGAGACTCTAAAAAACGCACTCACAAATGCCTTCGGAAATATCTACAACGAGGACGGCACACTCAACAAGGCGCTTTTCGCAAGCATCATATTCAACGATGCCGCCCAGCTGGCAAAAGCGAACGCCATAATACACCCGTTTGTCATCAAGGATTTCCTTGAATGGTCGGAAGGAGCGTTCAGCAACAACGGGATTGTATTCGTGGAAAGCGCGATACTGATTGAAAGCGAGTTGAAAAACCATGTGGAAAAGGTCATAAACGTTTCAGCCGACGAAAATGAGCGACTGAGCAGAATAATAAAAAGAGACGGATGTACAGAGGAAAGCGCCAGAGCCAGAATAAACTCACAGATGCCCGAAAGAAAGAGGGCAGAGGC
>CAMHCZ010000131.1 GCA_946183755.1 uncultured bacterium
GAATAATAAATTGTTGTCATAGTCTTCAGAAAAAGATGTCTGTATACAGTGCCCCAACACGACAAGAAGTATCGCGAAGCTTTTCAAATTGTCTAAATATACTATTCTTCCCTTCATTATTTTTGTTTTTGTTTTTTACATCGCTGGGCTGAAAAGCCTTGAGAATGACTCCTTCATCTTGTCTATCGACGAACGCTTGCGCCAGCTTTCCAGGTCTATCCGCTCCGAAGAGCCTAAGTCCTTGACGAAGTTGTCGCGCAGATGCGTGGCTGTCTTGTGGTCATATATGAAGGCGTTCACCTCGAAATTCTGCTCATAGCTTCTGAAGTCCATGTTCGACGTGCCGACGGTGGAGATGTAGTCGTCAGCCACTATGGCCTTGCTATGCAGGAATCCGCCCTTGTACCAGTATATCTTGACGCCAGCCTCCAGCATCGTCTCTATGTACGACGCGCTGCACGACTGCGCCATGGACGCGTCCGACACTTCCGGCAGAAGTATCCTCACATCGACGCCCCTGAGGGCTGTCGTCTTGAGGGCATTCTCCAGCTCGACCGGCGGCATGAAGTACGGTGTCTGTATGTAAACGTATTTCTGCGCTGTGGTTATGAGGAACGACACGCCCTGGAGTATCGTCTTGTACTGCGTGTCGGGACCGCAGTCGGCTATCTGCACAAAGTTGCTGCCGAAGACTTCCGGCTCCGGGAAGTAGCGCACCTTCTGGTGCTTCATGTGGTCGATGAAATACCAGTCGCCGAGGAATGTCTCCTGCAGACCGTGCACGGCAGAGCCCTCGAATCTCGCCATCGTGTCTCTCCACAGACCGAAGTTGTTGCCCAGCAGATACCTGTCGGCTATGTTCACGCCTCCTGTATAGCCCACCTTGCCGTCGATGACGACGATTTTCCTGTGGTTGCGGTAGTTTACATGGCGGAGTATGAACGGGAACTTAGGCGGGAAGAACGAATGCACACGTACACCGGCGTCCTTGAGCGACTTTCTGTACTTCTTGTCTATCGTGCTGCCCCAGTAGTCGTAAATCACTCTGACTCTGACGCCCTCCTTCGCCTTACGCACAAGTATCTCGCGCAGACGGTTTCCTGTGGAGTCGTTGCTGATTATGTAGAATTCTATGTGTATGTGGTCCTTGGCCGCCTCCAGGTCTCTGAACAGAGAGTCGAATGTGCTTTTTGGCTCGGAGAGTATGCGTATGTCGTTGGACTGATAGACGAGCGACTTGCCGCTGCCGTAAAGCAGACGGATAAGGTTCATGACGTTTTTCGTGTTCGTTACCCCGGTGCTCTGCATGTCATTGGATATGCTCTCCTCGACAAGCGCACGCTCCTCGGGGCTGACATTGAGATTCTTCTCGCTGCGGATACTCAGCTTGAGGATTCGCTTGTTCTGGCGCATGGCCTGTCCGAACACTGTGTATATGACCAGACCAAGCACAGGGATGAACAACAGCACTATCATCCATCCGAGCGTGCGGATAGCCTCGCGGTTCTCGCCGAAGACCAGCCTGAACGCCAGATACACAGAGTAAATGTAAAGCGCGACGAATATGTAGTACAGAATATCTGTCAGCATTCTCTTTTGTAGAAATCCACCTTGTTTGCCCCGAACTCTTCGGTCGTGTCAAGCCGTGCGCCGGACAGCACCGGAGCGCTCACTCCATCGCCGAACGTCAGCCCTGGTGCCGTCTCCACTCTCGCCTCGTCCCACAGCCCAGCGTCTATGAAACTCTGCAGCATGCGCGCCCCGCCTTCCACTATTAGCGAACTGACATTCATGCGCCAAAGCTCCTGCATAATCTGAGGCAGAACATCTTGACCGAAATCGATGCGGATTGTTCTTGCAAAGTTATTAAGTTTAATTTCCCTCTCAGCAAAAATTATCGTCAAAGCGGACTTATCTGTTATTTTCAGTGACTGCGAAAGGCGCTGCAGCTCGTCCACATCGCCCTTGAAGACTGACAGCCGCAAAGGGTTCTCGCCTTCGGCATATCTTGTGCTTAACTGCGGATTGTCGTTGACGACCGTTCCCCAGCCCACCAGAATCGCCATCTCCATGGCACGCAGCGAATGCGCAAGGCGGCGTGTCTCCTCGTTTGATATTATCTCCATCGAGCCGCGTTTGCCGATGAATCCGTCTGCGGTCTGCGCCCATTTCAGGAATATGTAGGGACGATGCTTCTCGTGCAAAGTGAAGAAACGCTTGTTCAGCTCCCTGCCCTCGCGCTCGAGCACTCCCGTCACCACCTCAATGCCGGCGTCCTTCAACATGCCAATTCCTCTGCCAGAAACCTGCGGAAAGGGGTCGTTGTTGGCGATGACGACTTTTTTAATTTTCTTGTCGATGAGAAGTTTGGCGCATGGAGGAGTCTTGCCGTAGTGGGAACATGGCTCCAGAGTGACGTACATCGTGGATTGCGGCAACAGATGCTCATCTTCCGGCAGGACGGAATTTACGGCGTTGACCTCGGCGTGCCACGAGCCGTACTTCATGTGATAGCCCGAGCCTATGACACGGCCGTCGGCCACTATCACCGCGCCTACCATGGGGTTCGGAGCCACATGCCCCAAGCCTTTCGAGGCAAGCGACATCGCCATGCTCATATATTTCTCGTCCTGAGTCATACTTATATCAAACGAGTTTTTATTAAATTTGTTGCATACGCTAAAACTTTACGCATGGCAATACGCAGAAACTTCACAAGCACTCTTTGCGAGAAATACGGCAAGGACGAGGCTGACGCCCTGTTCTTCTACGCTGTTGAGACTCTGACCGGACTCGACAAGGCTCAAATATTAGCCAAAGATGACTACGGACTGACCGACGAGACCAAACCGAAGTTGGAAAATGTCAGAATCAAACTGCTGCAAAATGTCCCTATCCAGCATATATTCGGTGAAGCGGAATTCTGCGGTTTAACATTCAAAGTTAATAAAAATGTTCTAATACCACGGCCGGAGACCGCCGAACTTGTGAACTTCGCAGCCGAAGGCAGAGGCGCAAACCTCGACGGCAAGGACAAGGACGAGGACTTCCGGGTGCTGGACATCGGCACAGGGTCGGGGTGCATAGCCATAAGCATAGCCAAAAGACTGCCCAACGCCACTGTCAGAGCCATCGACGTGTCGCCGGCAGCGCTTAAGACAGCGCAGGAGAACGCAAAACTCAACGACGTGAACGTGGAGTTCATACAAGGCGACGCGCTAAAGCTCGACGACATGGAGTGCGGCAAGGAGATGTATGACGTGATTGTCTCCAACCCGCCGTACATAAAGGAAAGCGAAAAGAAGAACATGAGCGCCAACGTCATAAACTTCGAGCCGAGCCTCGCTCTGTTCGTGCCGGACAATAACGCACTGGTGTTCTACAGAGCCATAGCGAGATACGCCGTCGAGCACCTCTACAGAGGCGGAAAACTGCTGTTCGAAATTAACGAGAACCTCGGCAGAGACACGGAGTCGCTCGTCAACTCGTTCAACTTCACGAGCGTAAGGCTCGAAAAGGATTTCTGCGGCAAGGACAGATACATAATCGCTGAGAAATAAACCATGGAACTGAACAAGGAACAGGCACTGAACAGAGCGTCCGGACTATGCGTCAAATCGGAGCATTGCGAGAGCGACATCCGGCTCAAGCTCAGGCAGTGGAGCATAACTCCCGACGACGCCGACGACATAATCCTGCAGCTGAAGAAGCACAAGTTCATCGACGAGCAGCGATATGCAAGAGCCTTCGTGCGCGAGAAGTCCAAGTTCAACAAATGGGGCGAAATCAAGATAAAGCACGCCCTCTACGCCAAGGGCATCGACGAGGAGACAATAAACGAGGCCTTAGAGGAGAACATCAACAAAGAGGACGAGGCTGAGCATCTCGCCGCCTTGCTCCGAAACAAGCGCAAAAGCATCAAGGACGACGATAAACTGGCAGTAAGAGTCAAACTCATAAGATTCGCCGCCGGCAGAGGCTACTCGATGGATCAGATAAGCAAAGCGCTGAAAGAGGTGCTGTGACCCCGTCACTCATCGCGTCAGCCAATCCTCAAACGCTCCACTCGCTGGTTCATGCGCTTGTAGAAATACGGGATTTTATACATCAGCCGCGCCGCCAACGGATAACGGCCTCTCTCGTAGTCGCTCATGTAGTATTCCTTCTCCACATGTATCTTGCTGTTCCACTGCTCCATGTCCTTCACATTCAGCTCGGACCATCGGAACTCCACTTTCTTGCCCATCTTAGGCAGGCTGTCGTGATACTTAGAGTTGCCGACAAGCATATACACAAGCATGTCGAATATCACAGTCGCTGAGCCAAGACGGCTGCACAGCTCGTCGAAGAACGCCTTGACCTCGTTTCTCTGGAAGTACATCAGCACACCCTCCACGACTATCAGCACAGGCTTGCCATGCTGCTTGACTTTCTCTATCCAGTCGTAGTCGAACATCGAGCCGCTTATGTATGTGTTCCGCTCGCTCTCTTCCAGGAAATGCCGCCTCATCTCTATCACCTCGCCGAGGTCCAAGTCGTACCAATGCGTCAGCATCGGGCAGCCTATGCGCTCGTATCTCGCGTCGAGCCCTGCGCCTAAATGCACCACCACTGCGTCCGGATGCTCTTTCAGAAAATCCTTTACCTCATTGTCAATCAAACTCGCCCTGATGCAGCACCCAGCCTGCGAGAACTTCGACTTTCTGAACTTGCTGAAGTCATACTCTATGCTGCTCATCGTCTCCACAGCCTTGCGGTCGGTTATCAGCGCGTCCTTTCGCCCCGTCTCCACAGCCCGAGACCACAGCGGTATCAGCAATGTCTCTGGGACGTCTGTCAATTTGCTTACTTCTTTGTCTGCCATAGTTTTTCATGTTTTTATTCATTGCTTCAATGTCACCCTTCAAATCAGTTTTTGTGTCTTCT
>CAMHCZ010000132.1 GCA_946183755.1 uncultured bacterium
TCAAAATTTGTATAGGCGAATAATCATTCGCCCATACAGCATACCCAATCATTTATTTCACAACCATAACCATGCGAAAATCCGTTTCACCCCGTCAGGGTTCTGTTTTGTATTAACGTTTTATCAGGGGCTAACGCCCCTGCCTATGGGTATGTCCGTCCCTTCGGGACTGTCATTGAAAATCATTTAACGTACAGCCGTGAAAAAATCCCGGTCATTGAGCGGAGTCGAAATGCGGGATTTTTCTGTAAAAAGGAAGGTCCCAATACTTCGGCGCTTCGGCTATCGCTTGGTTGGTGCACTTCGACTCCGCTCAGTGACCAGAATACCGAACCACAGCGACCGTGAGAAGCACCAGATATAAAAGTGTCCTACGGACAGAAATCAATCAAAATCGAATCAAATCGTTCTAATAGAATATTCTGTTTGATTTGTTGTTATTTGTTTGATTTCTCGCAAAGCGACTAATGCTTCGGCTATCGCTCAGGGACCGAGCCGAAGGGTAACTTCATATTTCCCTTTTTTCTTTCCACTTCGGCTCCATTACATTGCGCTCAGCGAGCAGAAAAAAGCAACCATCCATTCGGCACTTCGACTACGCTCAGCGACCGGATGCAGCGTAGAGACGGTGCGTGCACCGTCTAACACACGAAAAATCAATATTTTCACCTCAGACGGAGCGCGCTCCGTCTAATACATGCAAATTTTCTGTAGAGACGCGATTAATCGCGTCTCTACACACAAACATAGAAACATCAATATCTCACACAGTCGGAGCATGCTCCGCCTCTACAAAACGCACGAATCCGCGCCTCTCTACACAAACAAAAAAGCCGTCCTTTCAGACGGCTTTTGACATATCATAAAACAATGAATTATCTGACGACATTGCCCTCCTCGTCGAGCTGAGGACCTTCGGATTTCTCCAGATTGTCATAACGTCCCTTGTCGTCGAAGAAACTGTCTTCCATACCCATGATCGCGCGCTTTATCTTGTCGCGGCCGAAGACGAATACATGACCGAACACTCCCACTGACACGGGATTCTTCTTGCCGCCATAGTTCACATAACCGACTGAGAACAGAAACAAATTCTTGACTCTGAGCTGCGTAACCACAAGCGACTCCACAATCGACGGCATCAGTATGCCTGCCAGCGGAGAAAGAGATCCGAAAGCCGAACTCGCCGACAGACTCTCCATGGCAGCGTCGGTAACCTCGTCGCTCACTGCCTCGCAATGCACATCCTTGCTGGGGCATGTGATAAGCATGACCACAGCGACGACCGCAATCGACAACACAGCGACTATTTTCTTGACAGAACCTCTTTTCATATTGCTGAATTTATTTCGCAGAAGCCTCAACAGCCTCCTTCTTCTTAGACACTACCACCGACACGGCTATGCTCACAACGAGAACAACGCATATAAACGCCAGCGACCACAATGTCGGTATCTCCAAAGCCTCATCCCTGCCCAGCATGTCCACCATGATGAACTCGGAGCCGAGCAGCATCTTAACACCGACAAATGTAAGGATTATGCCCAAACCGTATTTCAGGTAAATGAAATATCTCGCCACTCCTGCCAAAGCGAAATACAGCGCACGCAGACCGAGTATGGCGAAAATGTTTGACGTGAGGACGATGAACGGGTCGTGCGACACAGCCAGAACCGCCGGTATGGAATCCACGGCAAAGACGATGTCCGACGCCTCTATCACAAGCAACGCAAGGAATATAGGCGTGGCGACGAGCTTGCCAGCCTCGCGGACGAAGAACTTGTCCTCATGCATCTTAGGAGTGACAGGGAAAAGCTTCTTGAACACTCTGATGATAAGGTTGTTGCCCGGGTCGTCGTTGTCATTGTCCTTGGAAAGGAAGGTCTTGATGCCGGTGAACACCAGAAACGCGCCGAACACAGGGATAATCCACACAAAACGGTTGATGAGCGACACGCCAGCGAAGATGAATATCGTACGCAGCACCAGCGCTCCCAATATGCCCCAGAACAGGACCTCGTGCTGATACTTGCCCGGAATGCCGAAGTAAGAGAACAGCATGAGGAACACAAACAGGTTGTCCATGCTCAGCGACTTCTCTATCAGATAGCCGGTGAGGAACTCAAGCGCCTTCTCGCCGCCGTTGAAGTAGCCCTCGCCGTCGAATACGAAGATGCCGAAGCAGAACAGCAGTGACACGCTTATCCAAATGGCGGTCTGCACCAGCGCCTCCTTAATTTTTATCTCGTGCGGATGGCGGTCGGTCACACCCAAGTCGATAGCCAGCATAGCCAGCACCAGCACGAAAAATCCAATCCAAATCCAAATACTCATTCTGTTATATGTTTGTTTAGCTTAGTTTATACAAATTGCCCGGCAGACACCTCACAAGCCCAGCGAACTCCATCTGCATCAGGTGCGCCGACGTTGCGCTCACCGGCTTGCCAAGCTCCATGGCTATCTGGTTAATCTGCAGACCGTCGGTGTTCTTGTGCAGCAGCGCCATGACCTGCTTGTCGTCCTCGGAAATGTCGGGAAACAGGTCCTTCTGCTTGCCTTGGTCGGCACGAAAGGTCCTCTCGCGCCAGCCCATGGCTTTTATCAAGTCGGCGGCATTCTCTATCATGCCGGCACGCGATGTCTTTATCAGGTTGTTGCAGCCTTCGGAGCGCGAGTCGCCGACTCTGCCCGGGAAGGCGAACACGTCTCTGTTGTATGACGATGCTGTGGCGGCAGTGTTCTGCGAGCCGCCCTTGTAGGCAGTCTCCACCACGACGAGCGCATCGCTCAGTCCTGCGATTATGCGGTTTCTGGCAAGGAAATGCACCGGCAGCGACTTGACTCCCGACACATACTCGCTCACGATGCCGCCGCCCTTCTCCAGAATCTCCGCCGCGAGGTCTCTGTGACACGACGGGTAAATCATGTCCAATCCGTGAGCCACGACAGCGACCGTAGGGAGCGACGATGTCAGCGCCGCTTTGTGCGAGATGCCGTCGATGCCTTCAGCCAGTCCGCTGACGATGGTGACGTCAGCCACCTTGCCAGCCAGATCCTCCACCAGCTTGACAGCGAGTGTTCTGCCGTAGTCGGTGGAACGGCGTGTGCCGACCATTCCCACCATGTGCTGGCCGTTGAGCGTGGCGTTGCCCTTGCAGAAAAGCACGATTGGCGCATCTGGACACTCCTTCAGGCGGTATGGATATTCGCTCGACTCTGTGTCTAAAGCACGGATGCCGTACTTGTCCATGAAGTCGAGTTCCTGCTTCGCTTTCTCAAGCGCCGCTCCGCTCAAGACCTGGTCGGCGAGGTCGGGTATCGGCGTTTTCAGTTTCGCAATGCCTTCCGCCGTCTCGCGAAACAGTCCTTCTGCCCCGTCGTAAAAATCCATGATGGCGCGCCCTTCCATAGGCCCGACACCACGAATCTGCGTCAATGCAATCTTATATAGCAAGTCACTTCCCATTGTTCTTCTTTCTGTTGTATGCTACAGCAAAAGCCGCATAAACCGCCGCTCCGAGAAAGTCAGCCGCCAGGTCGAGCCAGTCGCCTGTCCTCGACACAGTGCAATACTGCTGAATCAGTTCGATGACACCGCCGTAAACTGTCGGCAACGCAACGGCATACAGTAATAACGCATTAACATTGAGCACATTCTCCTTCTTGCGGAAAACAAAATCGTGAGCCGTAGCCATTGCCATGAGCATGAACATAAAGAAATGCACAGCCTTATCGAAGTGCGGAATCTTGAATAAGAAAAAGTCATGAGCGAGCTTCGCCGGCTCAGGGCGCATGGTGAAAACGAGTATCAGAACCGCCACCACTGCCGTCCTCCAATATCCAAGTACAAATTCTTTTGCTCTGTTTCTCATCCGTTTTTGATGTAGCGACCGCAAACTTAACCATTTGCCGTGAAAGAAACAAAGGCGCACAAGCTGTCCGCCCGTACGCCTTTGTCATTTTTAAATGTCTTTTGCTTACTTGTCGTTGCCGTCCTGTTTCCTTATCTCCTTACGGCGTATCTTGCCGGAAATGGTCTTCGGCAATTCGTCCACGAACTCGACCACACGCGGATATTTGTACGGAGCGGTAGTCCTCTTCACATGGTCCTGAATCTCTTTCTTGAGGTCGTCGCCAGCCTTGTCCTTCCATTCCTTGCCAAGCACGATAGTCGCCTTCACGACTTGTCCTCTTATCGGGTCAGGCACGCCTGTTATGGCGCATTCCACCACGGCAGGGTGAGTCATCACAGCGCTCTCCACCTCGAACGGACCGATGCGGTAGCCGGAACTCTTGATGACATCGTCGTTTCTGCCGACGTACCAGTAGTAGCCATCCTCGTCGCGCCACGCCACGTCGCCAGTGTAGTAGCGTCCGTCATGCCAGACTTCCTTGGTCTTTTCCTCATTTCGGTAATATCCCATAAAAAGTCCGACCGGACGGCCCTTGTCGGTGCGAATGACGATGTTTCCATGCTCACCGACCTCCACGCTGTTGCCTTCCTCATCGACGATATCGACGTCGTACTGAGGGCATGGCTTGCCCATAGAGCCCGGCTTCGGTTCTATCCATGGGTCGGTCATGATGAGCGCCGTAGTCTCGGTCTGTCCGAACGCCTCGCGCATCTTGATGCCGGTCAGTTTGTAGAACTGTTCGTACACGCTTGGGTTAAGCGCCTCGCCGGCTATCGAGCACTGCTTCAGAGCCGAGAGGTCGTATTTTGTCAAATCCTCGCGTATCATGAATCTGAACACCGTAGGAGGCGCGCAGAACGATGTGACCTTGTATTTCGAAATCATCTCCAGCATGTCGGCTGGCGTGAACTTCTCGTGGTCATAGACGAAAAGGCACGCTCCTGCTATCAGCTGACCGTAGATTTTTCCCCACGCGGCTTT
>CAMHCZ010000133.1 GCA_946183755.1 uncultured bacterium
AGCCATAGCATCATACGAGGATTTTGAGAGAGAAATGAATCGCCTGATGGCAAATCCAGAAGAGGCGGGCACCGCAGCTGGCAACTATGTGAACAGCAATAAGGGTGCTTCCGACAAGATTTTAGGAGAAATATTCTTATAAGAAAAAACATAAACAAAATATGCAGAAACCAGGAATACCAAAGGGAACGAGAGATTTCTCGCCAGAAGAAATGGCGAAGAGAAACTACATATTCGACACTATAAAATCAGTGTTTAAACTGTACGGCTTTCAGCAGATAGAGACTCCAGCAATGGAGAATCTTTCTACACTGATGGGCAAGTATGGAGACGAGGGCGACAAACTGCTTTTCAAGATACTGAACTCTGGAGATTTCCTGCAGACAGCCAACGCAGAGGCTTTGGCGGAAAAGAACAGCGTGAAGTTGATAAACTCAATTTCAGAGAAGGGATTAAGATACGACCTGACTGTGCCATTCGCACGATATGTGGTGCAGCACAATGGCGAACTGACAATGCCTTTCAAGAGATACCAGATACAGCCAGTGTGGAGAGCGGACCGTCCGCAGAAGGGCAGATACAGAGAGTTCTACCAGTGCGATGCCGACGTTGTGGGCAGCGACTCGCTTCTGAACGAGGCTGAACTTGTGCAGATTGTTGATGAGGTGTTCGCGAGATTCGGCGTGAACGTGACTCTGAAGGTGAACAACAGAAAGATACTGAGCGGAATCGCTGAAATAGTGGGCGAGCTGGACCGACTGACCGACATAACCGTAGCCATAGACAAACTTGACAAGATAGGACTTGATAACGTTAATGCCGAACTGAGAGAGAAAGGCGTGTCGGCTGAGGCTGTGGAGAAACTCCAGCCTATAATCCTGCTGAGTGGAAGCAACGAGGAGAAACTGTCGACACTGAAGAACGTGCTTGCCGACTCGGAGACTGGTCTGAAAGGCATTGAGGAGATAGAGACGATACTTGGACTTCTCTCAAGCGCAAATCTCAGACTCACATTGGAGATTGACTTGACACTTGCGAGAGGTCTTAACTACTACACAGGAGCCATCTTCGAGGTGAAAGCCAATGATGTGGAGATGGGTAGCATATCGGGCGGAGGACGCTACGATAACCTGACGGGAGTGTTCGGACTGCAGGGGCTTTCTGGCGTAGGCATCTCGTTCGGCGCTGACAGAATCTACGATGTGCTCAACCAGCTTGACCTTTACCCAAAGGAGACAGTGAACGCGACCAAGATACTGTTCGTGTGCTTCGGCGACGCGGAAATCGCATACTCGATGCCGCTTGTCAGAGAGGTGAGGAACGCAGGCATACCAGCCGAGATTTACCCAACACCAGCCAAGATGAAAAAGCAGCTTGGATATGCCGACAGCAAGAATATAAAATATGTGGCAATAGTGGGCAGCGACGAGATGGAGCAGAAGAAAGTCACACTTAAGAACATGGAGACAGGCGAGCAGGAAATGCTTGCGGTGAGCGATGTCATAGAGAGAATAAAATAACAATAAGCATAGGAGGGATAACTTATGAACGAGGACGAGAAGGATTTGCAGGAAGGTGCAGAGAAGGACTTAGAGAATCAGGAAACTGTGGACGCCGATACTAACGAAGCGCAAGACAATGGCGTTGACGAGGATGCGGCGCAGCAGGACGAGCCAGCGAAAAGAAAAGGACGTAGCAAGGTGCCTCCGTTGAATACCGATGAGACACGACAGTATCTCTCGGGCATGTATCAGACATGGTTTCTTGACTATGCTTCATACGTGAATCTGGAGCGTGCCGTGCCTAACATCATGGACGGACTGAAACCGGTGCAAAGGCGAATACTGCACTCCATGAAACGACTCGACGACGGACGCTACAACAAGGTGGCGAACATCGTCGGACACACGATGCAGTTCCACCCTCACGGCGACGCTTCCATAGGCGATGCGCTCGTGACCCTCGGACAGAAGGACCTGCTCATCGACTGCCAGGGAAACTGGGGACACGTGCTCACTGGCGACAGCGCTGCAGCTCCCCGTTACATCGAGGCGCGCCTCTCGAAACTCGCCCTTGAGATACTTTTCAGCCCGAAAATAACCGAGTGGAAGCCTTCGTACGACGGCAGAAACAAGGAGCCTATCACCTTGCCGGTAAAATTTCCGTTGCTGTTGGCGCAGGGAACCGAGGGTATTGGTGTGGGTCTCAACTCAAAAATACTGCCTCACAACTTCAACGAGATAATAGACGCAGCCGTGGCGTATCTCGAGGAACGTGAGTTCGCTCTTTATCCTGATTTCCCAACAGGCGGCTACCTCGACGCGAGCCGATATGAAGACGGCAGGCGTGGCGGAGTGGTCAGAATCAGAGCCAAGATAAACAAGATAGACAACAAGACGCTGGAGATAACCGAGATACCTTATGGCACAACGACCGTAACACTCAAGGACAGCATCGTGAAGGCCAACGAGCGTGGCAAAATCAAGATAAAGAAAGTGGAGGACTTCACTTCCACCGAAGCCAGAATCGTCATACAACTTCAGCCGGGAACTTCGTCCGACAAGGCTATCGACGCGCTTTACGCATTCACACAGTGCGAGATGAACCTCTCGCCAAACTGCTGCGTGGTGTCGGACAACAAACCGCTCTTCCTCGGCGTGAGCGATGTTCTGCGCAAGAATGTTGACCTGACGAAAGATTTCCTCAGACAGGAACTCGAGATACAGAAGAACGAGTTGCAGGAGAAATTGTTTATGGCGAACCTTGAGAAAATCTTCATCGAGGAGCGCATATACAAAGACAAGGAATACGAGCAGAGCAAGACTACAGACGAGGCCATCGACTGGATTGATAAACGACTGGAGCCATTCAAGAAAAAGTTCATAAGAGAGGTGACGAGAGACGATGTCGCTCATCTTTTAGACATAAAGATGGTGAGAATCATCAAGTACAACTCCGACAAGGCCGACGCTGACATCGAGGCGCTGAAAGACGGCATCAAGGAGGTTGATTACCATCTGGAGCGACTTGTGGAGTACACCATCGCATGGTACAAGGGACTCAAGGCAAGATACGGCAGCAAGTATCCGAGAAAGACAGAGCTCAGAACATTCGACACTATAGAAGCCGCCAAGGTTGTGGAGGCGAACGAGCGTCTGTACATAAACCGCGAGGACGGATTCATTGGTACTGGACTGAAGAAGGACGAATTCGTCTGCAACTGCTCGGATATAGATGATGTGATAATCTTCTACAAGGACGGAAAATACAAGGTCGTCAAGGTGCAGGAGAAACTCTATGTCGGCAAGAATATACAGTATCTCGCGCTATTCAAGAAGAACGACAAGCGCACTATATATAATGTGGTCTATCGCGACGGCAAGTCGGGATTCTACTACATTAAGAGATTCAATGTCACTGGCGTGACGAGAGACAAGGAGTATGACTTGACTCAGGGCAAGGCTGGCAGCAAGATAATCTATTTCACTGCTAACCCTAACGGCGAGGCAGAGACCATAAAGATAACTCACAAGCCGAGACCAAGGCTCAAGGTGCTGACTTTCGAAAAAGACTTCAGCGAGATAGCCATAAAGGGACGCCAGGCTATGGGCAACATCCTGACCAAGAACGACGTGTTCAAGATAGCGCTCCGTCATCAGGGCGCGTCAACACTCGGCGGCAGGAAGGTTTGGTATGACCCGGACGTGATGAGGCTCAACTACGACAGCCACGGAGACTTCCTCGGCGAGTTCGGAGCGGACGACCAGATACTCGTAATCACTAAGAAGGGCGAGTATTACACGACAAACTTCGACTTGTCGAACCACTTCGATGAGGATTTGCTCAAGATAGATAAGTACGACCCAGAGAAGGTGTGGACAGTCGCGCTTGTGGACGCCGACCAGCAGGGCTACCGCTACATCAAGAGATTCGTCATGGAGGCGTCGGCTAAGAAGGTGGGCTTCATAGGCGAGAATCCGGAGAGCCGTCTGTTGCTCATAAGCGACAATGTGTATCCGCGTTTCAAGGTGGTGTTCGGCGGTGCGGACAAGAGCAAGCCAGCCATGGAGATAGACGTGGAGGAGTTCATCGGAGTCAAGGGTATAAAGGCGAAGGGCAAGAGAATCAGCACATTCGAAGTGGGTGAGGTGATAGAACTGGAGCCTACACGCTGGCCAGAGCCAGAGGAAGAAGATGCCGAGCCCGAAGATGAAGAGCCGCAGGACAATGCTCCAGACACCGGCGACGGCGACGACAACGACAGCGATGTGCTGGACGAGCTGACTGGTCAGATGAAATTGTTCTAAGCATATACATTATTATATATATAAGAGGTGCAAAATATTTTGCGCCTCTTTTTTGTAAGTTTTCTCTGCACGCTGTGGTTCGGCTACGCTCACCAACCAAGCGCAATGCAGTGGAGCCGAAGCGTAGAAATGAAGTTACCCTTCGGCGGAGCTCAGGGTGCCGATTTTTTATATTCTCTGCATCCCGTGCGTTGCTTAGTGAGTTTTCGGTTGCTGAGCGTAGCCGAAGCACCGGATACAAATTAGTGTCCTGCGGACAGAAATCCACCAAAATATGCTTAAATCGTTCAAATAGGATATTCTGTTTGATTTGTTGTTTGTTTGATTTCTCGCGAAGCGACTTTCTGAAGGTGTCACTGAGTGTTCGGTTGCTGTGGTTCGACAGGCTCACCAACCAAGCGTAGTTGAACCGAGCCGAAGCGCCGAATATCTTCATGCAAAAAACTGAATATTCATACAATGCTGGGGAATTGGTGCGGTTAACATATTTTAGTTGTGGTTTAACAGACGTAAACGTGGTAAAAATCCCTTGTTTTAGCGTCAATATTGCTATCTGCCTAAAAATTAGCTCTAAAAAC